>CAZXRS010000102.1:0-7468 GCA_964642635.1 uncultured Bifidobacterium sp.
GAACTCGGCAAGACGCTGGCGAACCGCATCCTGGCGGAACTGGAAGGCACGGTGCCTGATGGGTCGCATGACAGCTCGACCGCCGCCCTGATCGCGCGCGCAAAGACTGCGCTGACCTGATGAGATCACGCGGGCTGGTTACAATAGCAGGCTTATTCAATCAAACATTCCGTCGTCCATCATGAACCAGCTCGAGCAGTTGAAGCAGTACACCACCGTTGTCGCCGATACCGGCGATTTCCAGACGATGGAAGTCTTCAAACCGCATGACGCAACCACCAATCCGTCGCTGATCCTGAAAGCGGTGCAAAAGCCGGAGTACCGGCCGCTACTTGAAGAGACGGTACGCGGCCATCAGGGCAAGGATACGGAAGACATCATCGACCAACTACTGGTCGCCTTCGGCCTGCAAATTCTTGCCATCATTCCCGGACGAGTATCTACAGAGACTGATGCGCGACTATCCTTCGATACCGCAGGCACGATCGCGAAAGCGCGGCGCCTGATCGCATTGTATGAGGCAGCCGGCGTGAAGCGTGAGCGCGTGCTGATCAAGATCGCATCGACCTGGGAAGGTATACGTGCAGCCGAGGTACTGGAGAAGGAAGGCATACGCTGCAATATGACGCTGCTGTTCTCGCTGCCGCAGGCGATTGCATGTGCCGAAGCCGGAGCGCAGCTTATCTCACCGTTTGTCGGCCGTATCTATGACTGGTTCAAAAAGTCTACCGGCACCGAATACACCGGCGCGGATGACCCCGGCGTGCAATCCGTGCAGCGCATCTACACCTACTATAAAAAGTTTGGATACAAGACCGAAGTCATGGGTGCCAGCTTCCGCAACACCGCGCAGATTCTCGAACTAGCCGGGTGTGACCTGCTAACCATCAGCCCGGAACTACTGCAAAAGCTGGCCGATACTGATGCGCCGGTACAGCGCAAGCTGTCGAGCGAACAGGCTTCACACTCTGAATTACAGAAGGTCAACCTCGATGAAAACGCATTCAGGCTCGCATTGAACGACGATGCGATGGCGACCGAGAAGCTGGCCGAAGGAATACGTCTGTTTTGTGCGGATACGGTGAAGCTCGAGCAACTTATTCTTGTATCGAGCTGAGCCAAAGATCTAAGCTCTCGGACCTCCCCGAGAACTCTTACGGCGCAGGTGTTCATTGATGAGGTGGTTTGCAGCCGCATAGGTAATAGGCGGGACCGTGGCGACGTCATCGTCCGAGGCCAGCACGCGCTTCATAAAATCGACGGCTGCCGATGCTCCCAACTCAATAAAAGTGTCGGGGTGCTTGCTGAAATCGGGGGCCCCCTTCGAAACCTGGTCAGAGAACTCATTCAAAAAACCATTAAGCAATACCGAACTCTGTACTTTCAAATCCTCATCAAGTGTTTCGAAAGCAGGAATATTGCGCCACTCTGCGGGCAGAAATGATGGTTCAGACCTAAGCCGCGGAGACGGCATTGGCGGCGGCCCTTGCGGCGATATGTTCTCTTTTTCCGTGTTGGCGACTTCACTTTGCGGTTGACTGCCCTCACCGCGGGAAGTCCGTAGGGTGCTTATGTCCTGTTCCAATAAAGCGTTCATCAACTTTGCATCCAACTCCGCCCGAGACCCTGGATTGGCGATTAAGTCATATGCGCTGTTGAGCAATTCTCGGATTTCATTGTTTTTCGCTAAATCTTTACCCGCGTACTTCTGTAGCAGCACATTGGCGTAAGCCAATGCGGCGTCGGTGCTGAACTCAGGATCCGAGGGCAATTGGGTCGGATCCTTGCGCCAGACCTGCCATTCGAGAAAACTATTGTGCTGAGCCTGAGAGTTGGTCTGTATCGGCCTTGGTTGCTCCAGTTCGTCCGACCGCTTGTGCTTCACATGTACGTCGAGAAAATGGTTTGCTGCTTCCAGTCTTTCCTGATCGTCAGGGTTTAACCAGAATTCGCTATTTTTTTCCCGGGCGATGGTTTGGCGATCCGATACCTTTTGCACGAAACTTTGTGCATAAATTACTGCATCTTCCAAAAAATTCTGCGGACAATCAAGTTCACCGGGTTTGACATTACTTTGCTTGCATAAGCGAAGGTAGGCGTTGAATGATTCCTCCCCTGCTTCGAGTGGTACAGGGCCGCTCTCTTGAGCAGGGGTATCCGCGCTAGTAATAAATTTCTGCTCGGCGAGCTTGGCTGCCTGCCCATTGCGATGGTTATTAATTTCGTCTTGGAATTCTTGAGGAAGCGGCTTCTTAGAAAAATTTCGAGGCTTCGAGATCTCAATCACGGGATCAGCCTCGGCTAATCCGAGTTGATTCTTCACCCATGTCATTGCACCTTGACATACCTGTGCCGCGTCCCGATAGGCACTCTTCAGAGAAGCGATCGCTTTCAGGATCAAATTCGACTGTTGGGGTGAATCGGCCGGCCTGTTGTCAAACAGGCCCGCTACGCTTTCTTCTTCCTGAATTTGTTCATTTCTTAAATCTGCTTCCGGACTAGGCGAGAGATGTGACGCACTATTTTTGACAGTCATTTCAGGTACCTCCACGAAGCATGCGAAATTTGGGTAAGCAAATTTCTGTGTCGCGGAGATAACAGGGGTTCGCGTATCGTAAGGGATTGGTACATCATCAACGCATCCCCGGAAGGATGCGATGAGATCGGGATCGCGGAGATTTAGATCACGCCGTTGTGACGCAACTTGGTAATGTCGTCGAGGCTAAAGCCCAGTCCCGCGAGCACCTCATCCGTATGCTCGCCCAACTCCGGCCCCATCCAGCGCGTGCCGCCTGGGGTTTCGGATAACTTAGGCGTCACCGCCGGCAGCTTGACCGGGGTACCGTCTTTAAACAGGTGCTGCTCGAACATCTGGCGGGCGAGAAATTGCGGGTCCTGCATCATGTCGCGTACCGAGTAGATTTTCGATACCGGTACGTCAGCGGCCTTAAGAATAGAAAGCGCTGCATCGATGTCGCGACCACTGCACCACTGCTGGATCGCATCATCAATTTCTTGCGTATGCGGAACACGTCCGGCGTTGTTCGCCAGTTGCGGGTCAATCGCCATATCTTCACGGTCAATCGCTGTCATCAGGCGTTTGAAGATGGCATCGCCATTGCCGGCGATAACAATGTTCTGCCCATCAGCTGTCGTATAGGTATTCGACGGCACAATGCCAGGCAGCGCGCCGCCGGTACGCTCGCGTACGACACCTGCATGGTCATACTCGGGCACCAGCGATTCCATCATATTGAATACCGCTTCGTAGAGTGCGACATCCACCATCTGGCCCTGCCCTGCAACGCACTCTCTACCCGTCTGGCCATTCCATCGACCACCGGTGACATCGCGATGGCGTAGCGCCATCAGCGCACCAATAGCACCATGCAGCGATGCGATCGAATCACCGATAGAGATACCGATGCGTACCGGCGGCCGATCCGGATGACCGGACACATAGCGCAGGCCTCCCATAGACTCACCAATCGCACCAAAGCCAGGCGCATCACGCATCGGGCCGGTCTGGCCATAACCTGACAGGCGAACCATGATCAGCGCCGGATTGATCGCCCTGAGTTGCTCGTAGCCGAGGTTCCACTTTTCGAGTACGCCGGGGCGGTAGTTCTCGATCACGATGTCCGCATCTAGCGCCAGCTGGCGCGCGATCTCCTGACCGCGCTCGTCTTTCATGTTGATCGTGATGCTTTTCTTGTTACGGCTCTGTACTGACCACCACAGCGAATTGCCATCTTTCAGTACGCGCCATTGCCGAATCGGATCACCGCCATCGGGCGACTCGACTTTAATCACTTCGGCGCCAAACTCGGCCAGCATGCGCGCGCAGAAGGGTCCGGCGATCAGTGTGCCGAGTTCGAGAACCTTGATACCGGCGAGTGGTCCGGACGACTTGTTATGTTCTTGCATCGATGAGGAAGGAGATTCAGGTACTGCGACGATCCAGCATGGCACGTGCAATCGTGCCCGCATCGACGTATTCAAGCTCACCGCCAACCGGTACGCCGCGCGCGAGTCGCGAGACCTTCAGGCCGCGTGCCTTGAGCGTCTCGCTAATGTAATGCGCGGTGGCTTCGCCTTCATTCGTGAAATTGGTTGCCAGTACCACCTCGGAGACGACACCGTCGGTCGCGCGTGCGATGAGTTTATCGAGATGCAGATCCTTGGGTCCGATGCCATCAAGTGGCGCCAGCCTTCCCATCAGCACGAAGTACAGACCCTTGTAGGTCAGGGTCTGCTCAATCATGAGCTGATCGGCCGGTGTTTCAACAACGCACAAGAGGTTGGCGTCACGAGCGTCATCGAGACAGGTTTCGCACACCTCGTTCTCGGTGAACGTATTGCAGCGCGCGCAGTGATGGATGCGCTCCACCGCCTGCGACATCGCACGCGCGATCAGGGCGGCGCCTTCGCGATCATGCTGCATCAGGTGATAGGCAATCCGCTGCGCGGACTTCGGCCCCACACCCGGCAGACGACGCAATGCCTCGGTCAGGAAGTCGAGGCTGGAGGGTGTCTTCACGCGCGTTTCAGAACGGCAGCTTGAAGCCAGGCGGTAACGGCAGACCAGCGGTCAGGCTACCCATTTTTTCATTCGATGTTGCCTCAGCCTTGCGCACGGCGTCGTTGAAAGCAGCAGCGACCAGATCTTCGAGCATATCCTTGTCATCGCTGAGCAGCGAGGGATCAATAGTCACGCGCTTGACGTCGTTCTTGCAGGTCATTACGACCTTGACCATGCCTGCACCTGCCTGACCCTCGACCTCGATGGCAGCGAGCTGATCCTGCATCTTTTTCATGTTGTCCTGCATTGCCTGGGCCTGCTTCATCAGGCCGGCCAATTGGCCTTTCATCATGTCATGCTCCTGAGATGGATGTTGTCGGTGAAATCTTGCCGCTAAGTGTGTTAAACCGGTCGTACCGAACCAGGCACGACGGTCGCTCCAAAATCGCGTATGAGCGTCTGCACGAACGGATCGTCCTGCAAAGTCTGCTCCGCGGTACGCTGACGCTCAGTTTGCTCGGCGACATCGGCCGCGTGCGCTGTCATGCGGGTTGCGCCGATTTCAGTATCGAGACGGACAGTCTTGCCCAGGTGCTCGCTCAGAGACGCGGTCAGTTTTTCTTTACTACCCGCAGACAGCAGCGTCTCGATGGGTACGCGAATACGCATCACCATCACCTTATCGTCTTCCTTGCAGGACAGCAGTTCGCTTTGCATCGCCAACTGCTGCGCTACACCGCGCAAGTCCAGCTGTTTGACCAGTACCGGCCAATCTAATTTCGCAGCTGAAGCTTCAGGCGCCGGCAGCGTTACAGGCTCTTCAGTTTTTTTTTGAGCAGGATCGACGTTGTCGACGGGTTCAGACGCAAACAGCGTATCGTCAACCGGTGGTGGTGGTGCTGCGGCTTTTTTGCTGCGCGCGGCTGCCAGTGCCGCCATTGCCGGGCTCGCCGCTTTCGCCGGCTGCGAACGTTCGGTCGCGCCGGATGCAGCAGCAACGACTGGCGGCACAACGGCTGCTGCCGTAGCAGCACTCCGCGGCGCAGCTGCCGGCATTGCGCGCGGTGAAGGCGATGCTGACTGAGTTTGTCCGCTTGCGCTCACTGGCGCAAAGGCCAGCATACGCAGCAGCGTCATCGTGAAGCCTGCGTATTCATCGGGAGCCAGCCCGAGTTCATGGCGACCATGTACGACAATCTGGTAGCACAGCTGCACATCTTCCGGCGTAAACAATTGCGCCAGATGAAGAATGTCTTCGCGCTCGGGTAAATCATCTGGCACGGCAGTTGGCACTGTCTGCGCAATAGCAATACGATTGAGCAAGGTACCGAGATCTTGTAAGGCGCCACTCCATGACAAGCTACGTGCAGCCATCTCGTCGGCGACAGCCAGCAATGTCTTGCCATCCTGCGCTGACAATGCATCAAGTACTCGTACCAGATAACTATGGTCGAGCGCGCCTAACATGCCCTGCACAGCGTCGAGCGTGACTTTGCCGGCCGCATAAGCGATCGCTTGATCTGTCAGCGATAGCGCGTCGCGCATTGAGCCCTGTGCGCCTTGCGCAAGCAGACGCAGTGCCGGCGGATCGAACGGTATATCTTCCTGTCCGAGTATGTTTTCCAGATGACTGACGATGTGACCGGGCGGCATCTGCTTCAGGTTGAATTGAAGGCAACGTGACAGGACCGTCACCGGTATCTTTTGCGGATCGGTGGTCGCGATAATGAACTTGATGTGCTCGGGCGGCTCTTCCAGCGTCTTGAGCATCGCATTGAATGCTTGAGTGGAGAGCATGTGTACTTCGTCAATCATGTAGACCTTGAATCGCGCATTCGACGGCGCATACACCGCTTGTTCAAGTAGCTGAGTCATATCTTCAACGCCGCGGTTGGACGCCGCATCCATTTCGATATAGTCAACGAAGCGACCCGCGTCGATGGCGACGCAGGCATCGCAGACACCGCAGGGCTGCGCGGTTATATCACCATGACCATCGGTGCCCTGGCAGTTCAGTGATTTTGCGAGAATGCGCGACAGCGTGGTCTTGCCAACCCCACGAGTGCCCGTGAACAGATAGGCATGATGCAGCCGCTTCTGCTCCAGCGCGTGCGTAAGCGCACGTACCACATGCTCCTGCCCAACCAGGCTGTCGAAGTTTTTCGGGCGGTACTTGCGGGCGAGGACCTGATAGGACATGTCCGGGGCGGCTGTGATAGAGAAAGGTGTGATTTTACCTGACCGGGAGGGCCTGCCCCCGATAGTTCAAACCGCTACAAACCGGGTGGCTTTTCATGAAGCAGGCGGGCGTTTTCGAGGATGCTTGGACCAGATCCTGCAAGCACATAAAGCACGATGAAGCACATCAGCGGAACGCGCGAGGAAACTGACAAGAATGAGGCGAGCCTTGTCTGCGGCACTTGCGGGAAATGGCTGTGGCTGCTTCGTTCCCGACCTGACCAGGTTGACCATGCCACAATGCGCAGGGGCCCGCCGCTGTCGATTTTAACAGTAATAGAGGCCTCTAAGCCCCTAGATTCACAAGCCTAACTGCTGCCATAGCCTATCCACCCGCTGCTTCACATCGGCATCCATTTCGATGGTACGACCCCACTCGCGAGTTGTTTCGCCTGGCCATTTGTTGGTGGCATCGATACCCATCTTGCTACCGAGCCCGCTGACAGGCGATGCGAAATCAAGGTAATCAATGGGCGTGTTATCGACCATGGTCGTATCACGCGTCGGATCGACGCGGGTCGTGATTGCCCAGATCACTTCCTTCCAGTCACGAATATTCACATCGTCATCAACGACGACGATGAACTTCGTATACATGAACTGCCGCAGGAAGCTCCAGACACCGAACATCACGCGTTTGGCATGACCTGGATACGATTTCTTTATCTGTACGATCGCCATTCGGTAACTGCAGCCCTCGGGCGGCAG
>CAZXRS010000103.1:0-7406 GCA_964642635.1 uncultured Bifidobacterium sp.
CAACACCGGTTTGCGTCAGGCTACCCGCACCTACCGGCACATTCGTCGTACCGTCGTAGACCTTGGTTTGTGTACCTGTGATGGATACGCCAGGCAAGCTGATGGACTTGGCGGCGATTGTTCCGGCCTGCGAAATCCCTGTTAGAACGTAGTTAGGATTGCTGGACGATATTCCGCTTACCGTAATGGTATTCGCCTCCGTCACGTGCGACGAATTGTAATTGGCACTTGCTGTCCCGACGATGCTGACTACATCACCGGTAAAAGGCTTACCATCCGTTGCTGAGCCAGATCCAGGTGCTTCTGCTGTCAGTAAAGACGGCCCGCCGACCGCGATTTGCATGATAGCCGTCGGCGAGCCATCATAAGTTTTTTGCGAGGTTAATGTCACACCACTCACTGTCAGCGACTTGGCAGCAATCGATGCCGTGAGTCCTGTCGGTTGTACTAGTGAGTAATCAGAAGCGGCCGTACCTGACAACACACTGGTACTGGTGATGGACTTACCCGTACCGACATTCGCATCCGCGAATGTTCCGGACAGCGCCACGGTGACGTTATCACTACCGACAACACCACTCAGGGTTCCTGCTGTGAACGTTGCCGTCGTCGTTGTATCGTAGATCTTATCGGCGATAGCGGCGCTAGCGACCGTGAGTGACTTTTGAGCGACCTGCAGTAATCCATTCACATACGCATAGCGATATCCGAGTGAATTAGCCGTAGCTACCGATGGAATAATCGTATACGGAACCGCAATGTCATTCGCATGCACCGCTCCCTGACTGGTCCCGCCGAAGGTCACCGCGCTGACTGAGGTACTACTGTCATTGTTCAGAAAACCGGATATCGTGTAACCATTACCTCCGCTAAACCCATTACCATCGTAGACTTTGTCGGCATTCAACGCGGTGATCGTTACCGTCGGCTGCTCGCGATAAATCGCAAAGATACCTGAGCTGCCTAATGCAGCGGTGTAGTTGGTCGCTGCCAGAGAACTGTTATATCGGTAGTTACCATCTCCCACCAACGAATTCCAACTCGATCCTGCGACTGATCCAGTAAATAAGCGTATGCGGCCATTGACGCCAGACTGGAGATTGGTACCGACACCGGATATCAGGATATCGCCGCCTGTCGCCGTACCAGCAACAGTTGACGCCCCAGCCACTAAGGTAATTGCTGATGGCCCCGTATCACTACTACTTACTGAACGCGTGACCGACAGATTACCGCTCAGAGTTCGAATGTCGATAGTTCCCGGTGCGGTAATGCCCGTATCGGCACCGACGCTTCCAATGGTCAGTGCGGTGGAATTATTAAATTTCAGCGATCCGCCGGTTTGCAAATTAGCGGCGAGCGTTCCGATTTGGTTACCCGTCGCGGTATCAAGCGCATAGCTGGCATTCGTACCATCAAGCTGCATGCGCAATGCCAGCAGATTGCCAGCTCCAGAGACCGTGCTAGATGCTCCGTTGGACCGTGCGGCATTGATCGCGATATTCCCAGCGACTGCACTAAGTCCGGCGTTAAACACGACGTCGCCACGCGCACTCAAGGTGATATTTCCTGCCGCAGAAACGCTGGCGGTGCCGTTAAATGTCAGCGCATTGCCGGAATAGGTTTGATTGCCCGATGTATTAATGCCATTGGCCGTGATGTTGCCGTAGTTACCAGTGCTGTAGGTGTTATAGACCGCATTGGCGTTCGCCGTAAAGCTGGATAGGGAAAAACGGTTCGAATTGCCGATAACTGAAATACTTCCAGCGTTATGCGTAAATGGCACATTCGGATTTGAAGAGAAATAAGCGCTATAGGTAGGGTTGGTACTGGTCGACAGTGTGAGTGACTTGGCCGTAGCGGTTGCGCTCGACACACCAGCACCGGCCAATGTGATACTGCCGGAAGTCAGATTGTTATAGGTCGTTAAGGTGCTCGGCCAGGTACTGATCGTCAGATCATTCCATAAACGTGTATCTCCGGAAATCGATACGTTGCCCGTATTCGCCGAAGCCGTTGCCTGCGTCTTGATATCCCCGTAGAGATTGACCACGCCGCCACTCACCGCGACGTTATTCAGGTAGCCATAGAGCGTGGCAAGCACTGATGGAAGCGAAATCGTCCCCGCAGTGCCGTTGGGCGACGTTGCAGTCGCTGTCAAACTCGACGCGTAGAACGCAGGGTGCGTCGTGGTTCCGTACAGATCTATATTGCCTGCCGTCGCCCCTGCTCCGGTGGTACTGGCATTGAATGTGAACGCTGACGAAGAAGTGCCGCCAAAACTCGTTCCAGCAAAACTGATATTGCCGGCATTTCCGGTGCCAGAGGGATTGGTATTGATATTTAAACCTGAGGGCGCAATCAGGGTTCCAGAAATGGTGACATCCCCGGCAACCGTGTGAGTAGGCGCATACAGATACAACGCCGGATCTGAAGCGCCGAATCCCGTTGTGTTCAGTCGTAGACCGGCAATGTACTGACCGCCAAAGTTTCCTAGCGACGTATTCACTACCGTTGCATTGCTGGTACCGGTTCCGTAAAACCAGATATTTCCGCCGGTCGAATCACTCGAAGCACTGTCGACCACCAAGCGGTATCCACTACCGTTAGCAGAAATTGGACCGTTTAATGTGATCGATCCGGAAGCACCAGTGGATGCAGTATTCGAGAGATTGTCCGCATTACTATCGATCGTGACTGATTTCATCAGGACCATCGATCCGGCCAAGGAGATGGCGCCGCCATTGGTCAGGATGTCAGAGTTCAGGCGCAAGCTACTTGCAGAAACGGAGTAGCTACCCGAGCCCAGAGACACCGAGTCAATTTGAACCACTCGGCCTGGCGCAGACAACGTGAAATTCGAGTTGGTAGAAGACAAGCCAACGTTTGTCGAATTGAGCGTGATCAGCGACCCCGAATCACTCACACTAACGACATCTGGGGATCCAGCGAAACCAACCCTAAAATTTTGGGCTAACTGAGCGCTGCCGAGTCCGAGTGACAGGTTCTTGAAATAGGCGTAAGTCGTCGGCGCGGTGGTCGTACTGATCAGCGTGCTCAAAGATGACGACTGAGTCACCTGAATGTCGCCGATATTCGAGTTCAGTGCCAGTGAAGAAGTCACCGGGAAGTAGGTACCGCCCGATAAAAGGGAATTGATCGGCTTAAATACCAAATCGGAAATTGACGTCGCAATGCGAGTCAGCGGGGTCGTGGCAGGATAAACCTGCGCCGCATTGTAGTTGTTGACCGTGATGTTGGCGCCGGTGATATTGACTGACCCATCACTCACGGTCGAAAAGATACCGCGTCCACTGGCGTCTGCGCTGACCCCGTTCTGAGTCAGCGTCAGTGTCCCACCAGAACCCATAACAATCGCATTCGCATCCAGCGCTATGTAACCACTACCAACCGCTGTGCTATACAGGCCATTTGAGATTGAACCAGCTGTCAGAGATAGAGTACGGCTACTTCGCGATAGATCGATACCTGTCGGATTTACAAATGTACCGACGCCACCTGTGAAGCTGTAGGAACCACCCAGAGAGGCAATGTAAGCCGAGGCGCCATTGCCTGAGGTGTAATTGATGTGGTCACCATACTTCCACAAGATACTGGTTTCACCACTGACCTGACCAGCTGCGTTGATACTGGAGTTTGAGATACCAATGATCGAGAATGAATCGTCGACAGATTGTAAATAGGTACTATAGGTTCCCGCGTCATAAGTAAATGTCGGCACCGAAATCGTCAGTGAGTTTCCACCCGATACATTGACAGGATTGGTCGCCGACCCGATTTCTTGCGAAGTCAGTATCAGTCCGTACGCCCTGATATTGCTTGCGTAGCCCGAAGACAAGCTGGTAATCGAATTGGCCGTAAAGTTCAGGTTAGTACCTGGAACATAGACCATTGGTGTATTGAAGCGCGATGTAGATCCTTCAAAGCGATAATACGAATAGCCCGAATCATGATCATTGATCGCATTGTCATCGAGCATGAACCGGTTGCCATACAGGGACAGAGTCGTCGGGAATACGCTGGGCTCTGAACCTCCCTGATACTTCAGCGTTGAGGGGTTGTAACTCGACTGCGTCGAGGTAGTCACCCCGGCGCCCGCGACGTTGATCCCCTTGACCGGAACCGTGAAGGTACCCGTCGCGTCTGACGTCATGTAAATATGGCCAGTACCGGCAAAAAAGTCGGCACTTCCTCCGGGATTACCAATGATGCTCAGCTGCTGGGTACTATTGGCTTGCGATCCCAACGTCATCGATATCGACGATAGGCTCTGAGTCGTATAAGTCGTCGCAGGATTTGATATCTCGTTCAACCAGGTGCTTCCGCTGGTATTTACGATACTGAGTGAACGCGCTACACCAAAAAAGTATCCGGTCGCTCCAGTTGGGTTGGCCATCACGCCATATGGATCCGCCGTACCTGTGACCTGAATCGGATTACTTGATGTACCAATGTTGGTGGCATTAAAGCTCAGATCGGTCGACGTCCATAAATCTGCATAGCCCACGCTGCTGTTAGCCGTATAGATATTGGATGCACTCAGGTTGAAGCTTCTGGTGGGGTAATACAGCGTCGTAGTATTGGTCGCCGAATTCGAATAGCGATAGCCATTGTCATACTGCGCATTGAACGCGTAGTTAACCGTAGCCGCGCTGTTATCCGGAAGCGAGATATCTCCCGACACCTTGACATCCACCATGCCCTTCCCGACATTCACATAGCTGCCGGTTTGCATGGAAAAATTCCGACCGCTCGCGGTGACCGTATCGTAGGCACCTGCGACCGAACCGACGAAGAAGTTTCCGCCGTTGGTATTGACGTAACCGGTCGACGCAATAGTTACATCGCGATTTGCCTGCAACACGATATTTAACGCTGGATTCGCCCCTGTACCGGTCGAGTTGATCGCCGCATTGATATTGATATCCCTTGCCGCAGCCAGTGTCAGCGTAGTACGGATCGTCGATGCGGTTTTGAGGATGTCGGCTGCGACCGTGATATCACCGTCGTCAGTACCGGCTCCCGAGGTAGTTACCGTGATGCTTGAGGTGTTGAGGTTAGTCGACAGCGTAGAGGCGCTGATGACAGAATTCGTGCGCGAGGCGTTGTAAGTCGTGCCCGTGAGCGCATTACCTGACGTTGATGTGGAATCAATGGTGACGTTATAGGGATCGAGCAACCATTCACCCGTGTTTCCCCGGGGCGCGCTGGTGTCGACTTTCAGATCACCGACGGAAAGCTGATGACCCGATGTCTCGATCTTGCCGCCGTCTCCCCCCTCAGATCCACCCCTTGCTGTGATCACACCCTCAACAGCGGTATGCGACAGCACATCGTTCACATCGCTCCACAATACGACACGGCCACCATCACCTTTACCAATAGCGCTGGCCTCAATCGTTGCGCCAGACTCCATTGTGACCTGACGTGCACTTCTGAGCTGTCCACTGCCCTGCCAGTCACCACCGACCAGCACCTCACCACCACCGGTTGCTCCGTCTGCACGCAGGCGACTTCCGGCAGCAAGGCGGATGTCATCACCTTCGAGAATGATTTTGCCGCCGCGGCTGGTGAGGCTCGACGCCTCCAAGGTGCCGCTATTTTTGACTACGCCTCCGCGTAACTGTGAAACGGCCAATGCCGATAGGATGATCTGCCCACCCGGTGCCTCGACTGCATGACGGTTCTCGACCAATGCATCAATCGATGCGCGCGTGGTCGTGATACCTGCCAAGCCTCCGCTGCCAGAGAAATTGAGCGAGATCGCTTCGCCCGAAGCCAGCGCTACCGTTCCCGCTTGAGCGACGATGACGCCCAGATTACGCACCTCCGGCGCCAGCAACGCGACATAGCCACCGACAGACGCATTTAAGGCCCCTTCATTGACGACCTTGCCCGTGGCCCCATGACGTTCAAGCTTGACCTGACCGGCCATGAAGCTATTGTTATCGATAGCGTGCGTAGTAGCGACCAGACCGCCGACATCAACCGATGAAGTCGGCGAAAAATACACACCGGCAGGATTAACCAAAAAGACCTGACCGTTCGCGCTTAAGTGACCGAAAATCTGACTCGGATTATTGTCCAGCACGCGATTCAGCGTCACCGAGCTACGATCCGGTTGCTGAAAACGAACCTCGGACTGAGCGCCAATATTGAAGCTATTCCATTCGACAATGGCTCGCGTACTTGTTTGTGTCACCTGCATCGACCCACTCGTCGACGATGCATGCTGAGAAATGGTGACGGATCCTGCGACTACTTTGGATGCCTCAGGCAGCATCACCGGCGGCGGGGCTTGCTGAGCGTGAACGAGTCCGTGAATTGCCGTGAGCGCCGTGATCAGTCTGGTACAGGCAATCACCGATGAGAGCCGGCTGCGGCTACGCCCTTTACCTTGTGCACGCGCATTCTCAGGAACAGCCACGAACGCCCGCACCGCATCCGACCACAAGGATCGGTAGAAGCGGTTAAAGCTGGCGTGGCCGCGCATGATGATTCCTCAGCTCAGAACATCTTGCTGATAGACAGCCAGAAGCGATCGAGGATGCGCGTACCGTCGCTATCCGCTCCTGTTGCCGCGTTCGCAGCGGGATTGGCCATTGTTCGCCGTGCATACACAACCTGTATGTCGACGTTTCCTGGCAGGTGTGCCGTCAGGGCCAGCCCCGCACCAGCTAGTTGGTAAGCATTGTTGGGCGTGAGCGAACCGCCTCCGGCGGAGCGATTATTTTGGTACTGCTGCAGATAACCGTGATCGTAGAAAACGCTCCACTGCCAGCGTTCATCGATAGTGTTACGCAATTCAATGTTCGCAATGGCTCCGTTGGTTGCCCCACCCTCATTCGAGGGGAATGCACGAATCCCGTTGGAACCACCGAGGTAGATTTTTTCCGACGAATCCAGATTCTTATTCGCGATCTGTACATTTCCCTGCAGATTCAGCGACACAGAATTGGTGATGATCTGTTGGCGTAACAGAGTCAGATTTCCCTTCACGAAATCGCCTTCAGTGCCATAGGTATTGGCCGAATGGCCCTGCAAATCCAGTCTTCCCGCAGTCAGGCTGGCGCTAAAGCTGGATGTTCCACCGCCTCCGAAGCCGTCATAGTGGTTTCCGAATACGCCCATCATCGTTGTCCACGATTCGTAGTCAGACAAAGGGTTAGTGCCCGACTTGTTAATGAACTGCTTGTTATCGATCGACAGCGATACAGATAAATTTTTCGTTGCGCTGCGCACCCATGAGTAGCTCATGTCGAATCCGACATTGGATGCCGTACCGTTCGCATTGGTCGCAGCGAACTCTCGCAGCAAGCGATACTCCATCGTGGAACCGTGAATGCCGGCGCGCATACCGGGTTCGCCTACTGGCAGACTGTAAG
>CAZXRS010000104.1:0-7361 GCA_964642635.1 uncultured Bifidobacterium sp.
GCTCGAATCGCATCAGCCTGCGAGGTTGGTAGGCGCCGATAGGCAGGGCTGCAACGTGAATAGTGCCTACGCGTTCACGAATGTCCTCAAATCCCTGATCGATCTCGATGCCATGTTTATCTGGTCGACCATGCATGGTCTGGCCAGCATCACGCAATCCAGCGCGATGACTCATCTGGATATTCCGAAGAATGCACAAACAAAGGCGATACCGCATGTAATGGAGATGATCGGCTCTGCCATGCAGGGACGCGGTCGCTGAGTCTGTAGCAAACTGATTCAGTCCTTCGGGTCACAAGGCCATTCGCCAGTTGGCACACTCCGTTTGCAGTGCTAGTATTTATTCGTTACAAATTGCGAATAGATATACCCATGAGACCGCTCATTGTTTTTTCTATACTAGTATTTTTTCAAGGTTCAGCATCTGCTGAGTGGGTCAAGATTTTTGAAACAAAACGCGGTAAGAGTTATTTCGTCGAATCCGGCGAAATATCTGTTAGGGGAGATAGCAGGCTAGTCGTCGAGCTCATTGACAACAAAAGACCTGATCGCGATGGTGACAGATCAATACGCGTCGTACGCGAATATGACTGCAAGGGCGTGCGTTATATGGTGAAAAACGCTTCCTATTACAAATCGCCGATGGCGGAGGGTGAGCCCTCCATGTCAGTCGACGGCACCATGGGCTGGACAGATATCGACGCAAATACACCGGCACAAGCGGTGTTGGATCATGTCTGTGCAGTGAAATGAAGTCTCGGACCTTGTCCGAGCTTTAGTTTCTCAGGACTGCACCTACTGGCTGCTTTGTCGGGCGCACTCAAGCGTCTTATGCCAGAACTTCAGCCCTGAACCGCCGTACTCCTCTGGCAGCATCAACATGCTCAGATGCATGGCTTCGAGGTCTTTCATCCGATGAAAGCTCATTAAACCGCGGCGATCCATCTCCTTATAGGCAGCGCAGTTGGCCTCGATCTCGCCCAGGTTCGGTTGCTGCGCATGGGCGCATTCATGGAAGTACACGAAATCCCAAATCGCCGGAGTCCCTTTGGCATTTCTCTTGTGAGCTTCGGCGTCGAAGATGATCGTGGGCCAGCCGTTGGCGTCTACACGCATCACCGCGACCGCACGGCCAAGCTCGGGGTTCCGGTCTTCCGGCCTGCTATAGGTACTCCATATTTCGGTAGCGTCGCCTTCTTTATCGCCATAGGTAAAGTGACACTGCACATTATCGCCATTCGAGAGTGTGAAAGCGTTCACAGCTCGGACAGGCAGTAGTGCGATACACACGAAAGAAACCAACCAAAAATGTTTTTTCATAAGGTTGTTGAGCAGGCTTCAGAAACAAAAAGAGCCTACCATAATCGGTAGGCTCTTTTCGCACCAGAGAAAATGGCTGCTTATTTCTCGAGCTTGAACACCATCACAGTACCGCCTTGTGGCACGTAGGTCGGCTGTGCGTCGAGTGCATCAATACCTGCCTGCATACGCTGCGCATCGATACCCCAGCCAGCCTGGACAGCAATGTACTGCTCGCCGTCGACTTCAAACGATGACGGCACGGCGGTAACGCCCGAAGGCATGCTGTACTGCCAAACGACCTTACCGGTTTTTGCATCGAATGCACGGAACATCTTGTCATTCGTACCGCCGGTGAAGATCAGGCCGCCGCCCGTGGTGAGCAGTGGTGACCAGATCGGGCGATCGAACTTGTGCACCCACGCCAATTTACCGGTGTTCAGATCCCAAGCCTGAAGCTCACCGATCGTTGCCGGCTTTTTGCCATCCTTGTAGCGCAAGCTACCGAGCACGCCATCGATCGGGTAGCCGATGTAGAGGTCACCTTTTTTGTAGGTAATCTCGTCAGCCTTCGGCAGTTCCGAGCACAGGTTGTTATTGGCCGGGACATAGAACAGCTTGGTCTTAGGATTCCAAGCCTCTGGCGGCCAATCCTTACCACCCCACAGCGACGGGCAGAAATTCACTGCTTTGCCCATGCCAGGCTTGCGCTCCTGGTTGTAGCTAGGACGACCCGTCTTGGCGTCGATGCTGGTGAAGACATCGTTGTAAACGTAAGGAATCGCGTTCACAAAATCGATCTTGCCACTTGCCTGGCGATCGAGCATCCACAGATAGCCGTTACGACCAGCGTGGATAGCGCCGTTAACTTTACGACCTTTGACTTCGGTATTTACCAGTACCGGCGCGCTGACTTCATCCCAGTCCCAAGCATCATTGTGGTGATACTGATGGTGACCTTTGATATCGCCCGTATCAACATTCAGTGCAATCACCGAGGTGCTGTACAGGTTGTCGCCCTTACGACCTTCGGTAGGCCATGGCGCAGGGTTGCCGGTGCCCCAGTAAGCGATATTGTTCTTCGCGTCGTAGGTGCCGGTGATCCAGACGCTTGCGCCACCTTGCTTGTGCGCTTCGGCGTTAGGCCAGGTATCGCCGCCCGGTGTGCCGGGTGCAGCCGTGGTGAAGGTGCGCCATGCTTCTTTTCCAGACTCCGCGTCAAACGCAGCGACAAAACCACGCATACCGGTTTCGCCACCCGACGAACCTACAAGAATTTTGCCCTTTGCAGCCAGCGGTGCCAGCGTGATGTAGGAGAGCGCTTTGACGTCGCCGACCACTTTGTCCCAGACTACTTTGCCCGAAACAGCGTCCAGTGCGATCAGGTGCGAATCCACGGTGGCGACATACACCTTGTCGCCATACAGAGCCACACCACGGTTAGTGTTGTGCAGCATCAGCAGATCAGCCGGGATTTCTTTTTTGTAGCGCCAGATTTCCTGACCAGTCTTGGCGTTCAGTGCGATCACTTGCGCGTTCGGCGTGGTCACATACATGTAGCCGTTGTTGACTACTGGTGGGGACTGGTGTCCTTCGGTCACGCCGGTCGCGGAAGACCATGCGAGTTTCAGCTTCTTGACGTTGCTCGTATTGATTTGCTCGAGCGGGCTGTAACCCCAACCGCTGTAATTGCCGCGGTACATCAGCCAGTTTTTAGCTTCAGGGTTTTGCAGTCGTTGATCGGTGACTGGGGAGTAGGGGCCCAAGTTGCCTGCTGCTTGGGTCATCGCTGCCGTCATGCCGAGTATTGCCAGCGTCAACGCTTTTATTTTTAAACTCATAGTTTTGCCTCCTCACTTATTTGGTTTCTATGGGGTGATACGAAAATCAATCTCCGGTTTTTGGCGGGAGACTTGCTGCAATTGAGAGAAATTCGCCGGACAGTGCTAACGGAACAGCTCTCAGGGGGCCTGACGCGGGACCACTGACTACCTTGGCCCCATCGAAAAGGTCAAACTTCGAAGCGTGGCAATAACAGGCCAGAACGCTTTCTTTCGACATCCAGGTCTTGACGTCACAACCCTGGTGCGTACAGATGCTCGAGTAAGCAACAACGCCGGATACCGATCTTGCGAGCGTGTCCGGCGTCATTTTTTCTTCCGGCAGGCGAACCAACACCAGCTTGTTCAGCCGTGATTCTTTTTTCGGTGCGCCGGCTTTGACATCAAAGGGGAAAACCAGCATCGGCTTGGTCATTTGCAGGTCAGCCGGGCGCAGTGGTTTGAAGTCGGACTCTTCGTTGGCATCGACCAGCAAGTCACGCGCGGGTTCGGCGGCTGCGGCCATGCCTGGCTTGAGCGCGATAGGGCTGACGATTCCGGTGGCCATGATGCTGATCACCCTTCGGCGATGCGCGCTATCGAGGCCAATCGGATCGGTGACGGGCGGCTTTCCTGCCTCGCTATGCTTGTTTTCGTTCATATCCGCATCTGCACGTTAGTGATTAGTTAATACGTGTGCTTGGTCGCTCAGCCGGTAGGTCTCCTCTCCACCGAAGCGATGAAAATATGGTATTCCGAATTCTGAATTCAAGCAAACGGAATGGTCGTTCCCGATTCATTAATATTTTTGCGGTTCATCCTTCAATTTTTTTCAACCGAGCGCAGGCAACGGGCGGTTGCTATTTAGGCTACAGGGGAGGTAGACCCCGCAGCACCAAGGCAATGAAGGCCGTTATATGGCAAGGGATTTTCCTTTTGGCCCCAGCCCATGCGGGGCAAACAGGATTTCCGAAGAGGGCAAGCTTGACAACGTGGTGAGCGGCGACTTAGGATGCGACAGCCATTTGAATTCAGAATTCAATATGCAAAGCGCAAAACAACTTTCGGTGTCATTTCTTTAACGGAGTGTCCTTCGATGCAGATAATCCGCTCGCAACCTTCGCTGGTCGATCAGGTGTACGAAGCGATCCTTGGCTGGATAGAAGATGGCCGCTACGGCAAAGACGCGCGACTGATTCAGGAAGAAATCGCCGAGACGCTGGGCGTGTCGAGGCAACCGGTGCAGCAGGCTTTGTTACTTCTGCGAAATATGGGCATTTTGATCAATGCCCCTGGCCGAGGCCTGATGGTCGCACCGCTGGAAAGCGACAAGGTGCGTGACATGTACGAAATCCGCTCCAGCCTGGATGTGCTGGCTAGCGGAAGGGCAGCCGAACGCGGCGCCGAGCGCGCAAAGTCCGAGGGCAAAGCAATCATTGATCGCGGTTTACAAGCCGCCGAGTCGAAAGTGATTTCGGAGCTGGTGCTGGCAGACATGGACTTCCATCACTTCATTTACGAACTATCGGGTAACCGAATGGTGGCTGAGACCGTGGAGCCTAACTGGGCATATCTACGCCGCGTGATGGGCGAGGTGCTGATCATGGGCGTTTCAGCACAAGAAATCTGGGCTCAGCATGCCGCGATCATGCAGGCCATCGCCGATGGTGATGCCGAGCGCGCGCAGCGGCTCGCGAAAGAGCACATTGATCACGCTGGCGAGATGGTGCTCGACAGCCTAAAGAACGCAAGCGCCGACGACCATAACAAAGCGAAGACGATGTAACAGGAGATTCCGGATCAGACATGGCAAAAAGCCAGCGGCCGGAATCATGAGGAGACAAAAGCGGTGAGCGCAACAATAACAATCAGCGTATCGCCATGTAGGAGACAGCATGGGCAGAAATAGAAATCTGGCTGAAGCATTGGCCTTGGAGGAAGAGACGCAGGTTTACCGCAAGGTCGCATGGCGCTTAGTGCCTTTCCTGTGTATTTGTTATCTCGCGGCCTATCTGGATCGCGTCAATGTCGGCTTCGCCAAGCTTCAGATGCTCGGCGATCTGTCCTTCAGTAATACCGTGTACGGTCTGGGTGCCGGCATTTTCTTTCTCGGCTATGTCATCTTCGAAGTGCCGAGCAATATTCTGATGCACAAGGTCGGCGCGAAGCTATGGATTGCCCGCATCATGATCAGCTGGGGCGTGATCGGTGCCGCCATGGCTTTCGTGCAGACGCCTACACAGTTCTATGTATTGCGCTTCCTACTCGGCGTGGCCGAGGCAGGTTTCATTCCCGGCGTGTTGCTGTATCTGACCTACTGGTTTCCGGCGCCATGGCGTGGCCGCATCATTGCGCTATTCCTCGCTGCGATTCCGATGTCGAACATCATCGGCGGTCCGCTATCGGGATGGATTCTTTCGTCATTAAATGACATCGCCGGACTGCGCGGCTGGCAATGGCTGTTTATCGTCGAAACCATCCCGTCGGTGATACTCGGTTTCGCCATCCTCGCCTTTCTCGATAATCGTGTCGAAGATGCCCGTTGGCTCAGCGATGAGGACAAGGCGCAGATCAAACGCGATCTTGATGCCGAGGCCGAGCATTCGAGCGAGCACACCAGCGTTATGGATGCCCTCAAAAGTAAGCGCGTGTGGTTACTCGGCGTGGCCTACTTCTGCGTAGCAAGCTCGATCTATATCACCAGCTTCTGGATGCCGACGCTGATCAAGCAGCTGGGCATCGACAATCCGCTGCAGATCGGCTGGATGACAACGATTCCCTACGCGGTCGCGATCGTTGCGATGATTGTTGTGAACATCAGTGCTGACCAGCGTGCTGAACGTCGCTGGCATACCGCTATGCCATGTTTCGTTGCCGCACTCGGCCTCGCGATCAGTGGTACGCCGGGTCTGGGCATCGTGATCGCGATGTTCGGTCTGACGCTCGCTGCTGCCGGTGCCTCGACGTCGCAATCGGCATTCTGGAGTCTGCCGCCGATGTTTCTGACCGGTGCAGCGGCAGCGGCTGGTATCGCCCTCGTGAATTCACTCGGCAACATCGCTGGCATGGCGAGTACGGCACTCGTTGGCTGGATGACCGATCTCACTGGCAGCCCAAATAGCGCTTTATATCTGTTCGCCGGATTCGCAGTTATCGGCGGATTGATGGTGCTTCGGCTACCCGCGCAGATCGTGAATCGATAAAAAATTCAAACGTATTTGGTAGAGAAGCATGATGGACGCAAGACACCACGGAACCCTGTATCAAACGCTGCTAAGCACCGTGCAGCGTTTTCCCGATCATTCCGCGTATGCGGTACCCCCGATGAAGGGTCGCTCATATCACCCTGATGGCTGGGAAGTGACGTATCGCGAGACGCTCTCGCAGGTCGAGCAGAAAAAAGCGATCTACGCCGCGGCCGGCTACGGTATCGGGCATCGGGTTGCGATTCTGTTCGAGCAGCGGCCTGAATTCGTGTATCACTATTACGCACTGAATGCACTTGGTGTGTCCGTCGTTCCCATCAACCCGGATTACCGTGTCGATGAGATTCATTACGTTGTTGAGCATTCTGAAGC
Source organism: uncultured Bifidobacterium sp. (assembly GCA_964642635.1). Classification (GTDB taxonomy): domain Bacteria; phylum Pseudomonadota; class Gammaproteobacteria; order Burkholderiales; family Burkholderiaceae_D; genus Pernthalerella. The sequence continues at coordinate 6,698 of CAZXRS010000104.1, forward strand.
GAGCCTGATCGTCGGCATCGATTCGCGCACGCATGATCTGGATGAGGTGGTAAAGCTGCTTGGCGGTGCGTGTAGCCGCGTATCCTTCGAACACTTTCCCGAGAAGCTTCCGGCCGCGCGCACACCAGCACAGTCGGGCGAACCTCATGCGGAGACTGAGGCTGCGCTGCTGTACACCTCGGGCACCACCGGCAAGCCCAAGGGCTGCATCCTGACCAATGAATATTTCCATTCATTCGGTGCCTGCTACCTCGGACTCGGTGGCACGCTGACCATGCATGAGGGTTCGGAGCGTATGTTTAATCCGCTGCCGCTACACCATGCGAACTGCTTGTCGATTTCCATGCCGGCCATGCTGATGTCCGGTGGTTGCCTGATCTTCCCGGATCGTTTCCATCCCAGCACCTGGTGGAAAGATCTGGTGTCGACGCGTGCGACCGTGGTGCAATTTCAGGGCGTGATCCCGAACATCCTGCTGAAAATTCCCGAGTGTCCGGAAGAGACTCAGCACACCGTTCGCTTCGCCTTGTGCGCAGGCGTCGAACCCAGCTTGCACGAAGTCTTTGAAAAACGCTTCAATCTACCGGTGGTCGAGATGTGGTCGATGACGGAAGTGGGGCGCCTGATTAGCGACAACATTGAACCGCGCGCGATTCACACCCGT
>CAZXRS010000105.1:0-7360 GCA_964642635.1 uncultured Bifidobacterium sp.
GTCCAATGACATTGCGATTCAGATACCGCCGCGGGACAAGGCGCCGGTCATCGGCGTCAACCCCATGCCGCTACCCCCTGCGCAGACCCCAGCGGATGTGCCCAAATCTCAGCCGCCGCAGCCTGAGCCTGTGGCCAAGCCCGAGACACCCAAGGCTGACCTGGTCAAGCCCGCGATCGAAAAACCGGCAGAGAAGCCGGTACAAAAGCCCGTAGAGAAGCGCATCGATAAGATCGACGATAAGGTCGCGGACAAGAAGGAAGATAAAAAGGCAGAACCAGCCAAGGCTAGCGACAAGGGTCGTTACATCGTGCAGGTCGCTGCAGTAACGAATAAGGCCAAAGTCGAGGAGTTACTGAACCGCCTGAAACATGCCGGCATCAAAGGCTACTGGCAAAAGATATCGACCAAGGACGGGGATCGTTTCCGCGTTCGTGTTGGCCCATTTGGCAGCCGTGACGAAGCCGAGAAAATGTTGAAGCGTATCGACAAACTTGGCTTGTCGCCAGGCATCCAGTCTATTTAAGTTGTACTGGCCTTTCGGCCTGTCGGTTTTCTGAAGGAGTCCACCATGTGTGGCATCGTCGGCGTCGTTTCCCATGGTCCCGTTAACCAGCTGATCTATGACGCGCTGCTGCTGTTGCAGCATCGCGGACAGGATGCGGCGGGTATCGCAACCAATCATGGCAGTATGTTCAGCATGTACAAGGCCAACGGCCTTGTGCGAGATGTGTTCCGCACCCGTAACATGCGCTCGCTGCCCGGCAATTCGGGCATCGGTCAGTGCCGTTATCCGACCGCCGGCTCCGATAGCGAAGAAGAGGCTCAGCCTTTCTATGTCAATGCGCCGTTCGGCATTACGCTCGCGCACAATGGCAACCTGACGAATGCCGGTGAGCTGAAGCTTGATCTATTCAAGAACGATCGTCGTCATATCAATACCGATTCTGATTCCGAAGTGCTGCTTAATGTGCTTGCACACGAGATCCAGCAATGCACCAGTGGTCTGTCGCTCGACCCAACAACGCTCTTCAAAGCAGTCACCACACTGCATAAGCGTGTCCGTGGTTCCTACGCGGTCGTCGCTCAGATCGCAGGTCATGGCATGCTCGCTTTCCGCGATCCGTATGGCATCCGTCCACTCTGCATTGGTTTCACTGACAATGAGAGAGGGCCAGAATATCTGGTGGCATCAGAATCGGTTGCGCTGGAAGGTCTCGGCTTCCATTTTCTGCGTGATGTGCTGCCAGGTGAGGCGATCTTCATCGACAATGATGGCAAACTCTATAACCAGCAGTGCGCAGAAAATCCAACGCTCAATCCGTGCGCGTTCGAATTTGTTTATCTCGCGCGGCCCGACTCCGTCATCGACGGCGCCTCGGTGTATGCGACCCGATTGAAGATGGGCGAGTACCTCGCCGACAAGATCAGTCGCGAATTCCAGGCCGGTGATATTGACGTCGTAATGCCAATCCCAGATTCATCGCGACCTGCAGCGATGGAATTGGCGCACAGGCTGAACATCGGTTACCGTGAAGGCTTCATTAAGAACCGCTACATCGGCCGCACCTTCATCATGCCGGGGCAGGGTGTACGCAAGAAGTCAGTTCGTCAAAAGCTCAATGCGATCGGCTCAGAGTTCAAGGGCAAGAGCGTCTTGCTGGTCGATGATTCGATTGTGCGTGGTACCACCAGCCGCGAGATCGTGCAGATGGCGCGTGACTCAGGCGCCAAGCGCGTGATCTTCGCATCGGCTGCGCCGCCAGTGAAATTCCCGAACGTGTACGGTATCGACATGCCGACGCGTAGCGAATTGATTGCTTATGGCCGCACCGAAGAAGAAGTGTGCCGAGAGATCACCGCCGACGCGCTGGTGTATCAGGATATCGAAGCGATGAAGCAGTCGATTTCTGATGTTAATCCGGCGTTGAAGCGTTTCGAGGCGTCTTGTTTCGATGGGCGTTACGTGACCGGCGATATCTCGCCAGACTATCTCGATCGTATCGAATATGCGCGCGCGAATCCGAAAGTGGTCGCAGAAGATATCGTTCGCACACAGCTGAACCTGAACTTGGCGCGTGCCGATTAAGCGGCTGGCATACCTATGAGTAATACCAAGAACAAGCCATTGGGTTTTACCACGACGGTGCTGCATAGTGATCGTCAAAAGACGATCGAGCACGGCTCGCTGCACAAACCCATTCATACAGCTGTCGCGTTCGGGTACAAAGACGCGCGCGAGCTGGCCGATGTTTTTCAGGGAAAGAAACCCGGCTATCGCTATGGTCGCCAGGGCAATCCGACGGTGTCAGCACTGGAAGACAAAATTACGCGGATGGAAGACGGCATGGCCACGCTGTGCTTCTCCACTGGTATGGCCGCGATTGGGGCGGTGGTGCAGGGCTTGCTGCGCGAAGGCGACCACGTGGTGTCGTCATCCTTCCTGTTCGGGAATACCAATAGCCTGTGGCAGACGGTTGCGTTGCAAGGCATGCCGGTGACTTTCGTTGATGCGACGGATGTTGCGAATGTGGAGCGCGCGCTGCAGTCAAATACCCGAGTGGTATTCGTCGAAACGATCGCGAATCCTCGCACGCAAATCGCCGATCTCGAACGTATTGGTGAGTTGTGCCGTGCCCGCGGCATTCTGTATGTGGTGGATAACACCATGACCTCACCTTACCTGTTCCGTCCGAAAGTCGTCGGCGCAGGTCTGGTGGTCAATGCACTGACGAAATCCATCGCAGGCCATGGCAATGCACTCGGCGGCAGCCTGACGGATACCGGTGAGTTCGATTGGAAAAAATTTCCGAATATTGCTGATACCTATAAGCGCTTCGCACCAGAGAACTGGGGCATGGCGCAACTGCGTGCGAAAGCACTACGTGATTTTGGCGCTGCGCTGGGTCCGGAGGCCGCACATCATATTTCCGTGGGTTCGGACACGATGGCCTTGCGTATCGAACGCGAGTCGGCCAATGCGATGGCGCTGGCGCAAATGCTGTCGGCCGATCCGCGCGTATCAGCAGTTTATTATCCGGGTTTGCCATCACATCCGCAGCACGCGATTGCTTCGAAGCTGTTCCGCGCTTACGGTGGTCTGTTCAGTTTCGAGCTCAAGGCAGGCATTGATTGCTTCGATTACCTGAACCGCTTGCAGCTGGCTATCCCCGCAAGCAATCTTGGGGATACGCGCACGCTGGTGATTCCGGTTGCTCACACGATCTTCCATGAGATGGGGGCGGAGCGTCGTGCGGCGATGGGTATTGCGGAGTCGCTGATCCGGGTCTCGGTGGGGATTGAAGATACGGAAGATTTGCTTGAAGATTTCAGGCAGGCTTTGGGTTGATTGATCGTGGTGGTTCCCAGCTTTTGCTGGGATGACGAATTTAACTGCGTCAGCTTGTACAACGTCGTCCCAGCCACCGCCCCAGCGAAAGCTGGGGGGCTGGCACCCATGAAGTCTCAAGGCCCCAGTGTTCTCGCAGCTTTGCGGCTGAACACGCTGACACCCTCAGGCATCTGAAACTTCATCATCTTCTCCAGCAACGAGAAAGCATCAACATCGGTGATCAGTAACTCACGGTGCTCAGCCCGCAGGAATCCCGTATCACGTTGCTGGTCGAGAAAAGCTAGCAATCCATCGTAGAACCCCAGCACATTCAGTACGCCGACCGGCTTAGCGTGATAGCCCAGCTGTAGCCAAGTCATGACTTCGAACAATTCTTCCAACGTGCCGATGCCGCCCGGCATCGCGATGAAGCCATCGGCCAGCTCAGCCATCATGGCCTTCCGCTCGTGCATGTCTTTCACTACATGAAGCGTCGTCAGATGTTCATGGCCGACTTCTGCGCTCATCAGCGCGCTCGGAATAACGCCGGTGACCTCACCACCCGCTGCCAGCACGGCGTCGGCGATAACGCCCATGAGGCCGACGTGACCACCACCGTAAATGAGCGACAAGCCGCGTTCGGCCATTTGGCCACCAAGGGCGCGGGCAGCATCAGCGTAGGTGGCATCATTACCCGTGGATGAGCCGCAGTAAACGCAGAGTGATCGAACAGGAGAATTCATCTGTTCATAATAACCGACGGAATCAGCGCGGTGGTGGTAACCCTAGTTGATCGATGCCGTGAATGATGCTGGTATCGGCGATCAGATCATTCTCGGTGACGCGGGTACCATTCACGGTGTCCATGCCATGGTCCGATTTCAGCAGCAGATTTTCATCTTCGTCGCTGAGTTCAGGTCCTGGATTCACCTCGGCCACCTTCACTTTGCTCGGCATCACGTACGGCGCGTATGTGGTCGAGCACTAAACGCTTGATTGCCTCATCGAACCCCAGCGCAACATGGCCGATTAGGTCGACCACATGATGGGTGCAGATAGATATGAACAGCGCGCGCACGGCAGCGCTCTCCGTAGCGATGTTTAGTCGTTCGCTGGCTTCGCGAGCGGATCGATCGCTGCCGGCGCCAGCACGATGCGCGTGCGTGCGATGCGATCGTGAATGAACTGCCCGTCCGGATCAAGCCGCGTCGCAGCTGCCCACAACACCACGTTTAACGCCGGCAGCCCTATCAGCATCCAGCCCTGCGCGTTCACCATCGATGCCGCCGCCAGTCCGGGCAGGAACCATAGCCATGCGAGCAGGTAGCGTAATAGCGCGCGTGGCCAGCGAATCGCTTGCCCATCTCGCGTAACGATGCGCACGCGCCAGGTTTTCATGGCCAAGGTCTGGCCACCATGGGTCCAGAACCAACCGAAATAGACTGCGAGCACGAGACATTGCCAGGCCTGTTGTGCATGTCTGAGTGCCAGCGCATGTCTCTGCTGGAGCAGCGTCGAGAACAGCCAACCAGAGATGAACAGCACGCCGAACAGCAGCATGCCTTCGTAGATCATGCAGAGCAGGCGATTCTTCAGCGGCGCAGCGGGGAGTGTGGCTGGGTTCACGATTAGGGTGAGGCGATGAGTGTTCGGCATTGTACGTGCTGACACCACAGCGCAAGCGATATCGAATTAGCAACCGGCAATGAGAGGCGCCACTTCAGGCTTCTATCATCGCCCCAAAAGGCTTGATTTCATTGGGTTTTTCCAAGATTTTCCTTGACCTTCGTGCTGCAACGCATTAACGTATTGTTCCCCTCGCCACCGCGAGGGGTATTTTTTGCCTGAACCGCGCAGCCCATAATGTTTTGCGGTGTCGGGTGTTTTTCCCGGACGCCCGGAATCTCCGGTTGTCCTTGAAAGCTGTTTGCTCTAACCCATGCCACAAGCGTGAGGAGGCGCGAGCAGCGACACGAACGGAAGCTGAACGAAGTGCACTCAGCGGCGGTTTGAATTGCGCCAGGCGCGCAGGACGGATCGACGTGAACGCACGCCAAAGGGATGCATCAAGCGTGTCGCCGCCACCGCCCCCGTTAGGAGAGAGCATCCTATCAATCTCCCTATGGACCTTGAAAGGACTGGCAATGTCTTCCGAAATCACCGGCGCCGAGATCGTCGTGCGCTGTCTCGCCGAAGAGGGTGTCGAACATGTGTTCGGCTATCCCGGCGGTTCTGTTCTCTATATTTACGACGAGATTTTCAAGCAGGACAAGTTCCAGCATATTCTCGTTCGTCATGAGCAAGCTGCGGTACATGCAGCGGATGCGTATTCGCGTAGCTCGAACAAGGTCGGTGTGTGTCTCGTCACCTCCGGCCCCGGCGTCACCAATGCCGTGACTGGCATTGCAACTGCCCACCTAGATTCCATTCCGATGGTGATCATCACTGGTCAGGTGCCGACCCATGCGATCGGTCAGGATGCCTTCCAGGAATGTGACACCGTTGGTATTACGCGTCCGTGCGTGAAGCACAACTTCCTCGTGAAGGATGTGAAAGATCTGGCGGAGACGATCAAGAAAGCGTTTTTCATCGCTACCACTGGCCGTCCAGGTCCGGTGCTGATTGATATCCCCAAAGACATCACGATCGCGAAAGCGGTCTACGACTATCCGAAGACGGTCGAGATGCGCTCGTACAAGCCGGTCGACAAGGGTCATTCGGGTCAGATCCGCAAGGCGGTGCAGCTGCTGCTGACGGCTGAGCGTCCGATGATTTATGTGGGCGGCGGTGCGATCCTGTCTGATTCCGCGCCTGAAGTGAACAAGCTGGTCGACAAGCTCGGCTTTCCTTGCACAACCACGCTGATGGGTCTGGGCGCGTATCGCGCGTCCGGCGAACAATTCGTTGGCATGCCTGGCATGCACGGCACCTACGAAGCGAATATGTCAATGCAGCACTGCGATGTGCTGATTGCGATCGGTGCCCGCTTCGATGACCGCGTGATCGGTAATCCCAAGCATTTCGCTACGAACCCGCGCAAGATCATACACATCGATATCGATCCGTCGTCAATTTCGAAGCGCGTGAAAGTCGACGTGCCTATCGTGGGTAACGTTAGAGATGTGATGCAGGATCTGCTTGCACAGCTCGATGCTGCCGAGACTAAGCCGAATGCGAAAGCACTCGAGGCTTGGTGGAAGCAGGTTAATGAATGGCGCGGCCGTGAATGCCTGAAATTTGAAAACTCGACCGAAGTCATCAAACCGCAGTACGTGGTACAGAAACTGTGGGAAGTCACCAAGGGCGATGCCTTCATCACCTCAGATGTTGGTCAGCACCAGATGTGGGCTGCCCAGTACTACGGTTTCGACAAGCCGCGTCGCTGGATCAACTCGGGTGGTTTGGGCACCATGGGTGTTGGCCTGCCGTACGCGATGGGTGTGCAGATGGCGAATCCGGATGCGACCGTGGCCTGCGTGACGGGTGAGGCATCGATACAGATGTGCATTCAGGAGCTCGCAACTTGCCGTCAGTATCACCTGACGCCAAAGATCATCCTGCTCAACAACCGTTACCTCGGTATGGTGCGACAGTGGCAGCAGATCGATTACGGCTCGCGCTATGCCGAGTCCTACATGGATTCGTTGCCTGACTTTGACAAGCTTGTTGAATCTTTCGGTCACGTCGGCATGACCATCACGAACCCCGGCGATGTCGAGAGCTCGCTGAAAGAAGCATTCGGTATGAAGGACAAGCTGGTGTTCATGAACTTCATCACGGACCGTGGTGAAAACGTGTGGCCTATGGTCAAGGCAGGCAAGGGCCTGACCGAGATGCTGCTTGGCTCGGAGGATCTGTAATGCGCCACATTATTTCTGCATTGCTGGAAAACGAGGCCGGCGCACTGTCTCGCGTGGTCGGTCTGTTCTCTGCGCGTGGCTACAACATTGAAACTCTGACTGTCGCTCCGACCGAAGACCCGACCCTGTCGCGTCTCTTGCCGCCTAGATAGTCGACCTACTCGAAGCC
>CAZXRS010000106.1:0-7317 GCA_964642635.1 uncultured Bifidobacterium sp.
GCTGATGCAGCTTAGTCGGCTGGATATCGAGGATACGGGTCTTGCCATCGGTGGCCGCGCCGCCCGCCTGCTCCACAATCATGGACATCGGATTCGCTTCGTACATCAGCCTCAGCTTGCCGGGCTTGCCGGGATCGCGCGCGTCGGCCGGGTACATGAAGATGCCGCCTCGATTAAGAATACGATGCACGTCAGCCACCATCGAGGCAATCCAGCGCATATTGAAGTTCTTGCCCCGCGATCCCTCTTCGCCGGCTTCCAGCTCGCTGATATAGCGCTTGACTGGCGGGAGCCAGTGGCGCGCGTTTGACGAATTGATCGCGTACTCGGCGGTCTCGCCGGGAATACGTACATTACGCTGCGTCATCACCCATGAACCCATCTCGCGGTCGAGCGTGAAGCAGTTCACACCATTCCCCGTCGTCAGCACCAGCACCGTTTGCGGACCGTACACCGCATAGCCAGCGGCTACCTGCTTCGTTCCTGGCTGCATGAAATCTTGCTCAGTCGGTTCCAGCATGCCCTCCGGTGCTTTGAGAACCGAAAAAATCGTACCGATAGTGACATTGACATCAATGTTGGATGATCCATCTAATGGATCGAACAGCAGCAAGTACTCGCCTTTCGGATAGCGGTTAGGAATCGGATGGAAGGTTTCCATCTCTTCGGAGGCCATGGCCGCCAGATGACCACCCCACTCATTCGCCTGCAGAAGAATCTCATTCGATATGATGTCGAGTTTCTTCTGTATCTCGCCCTGCACGTTTTCGCTACTGGCAGCGCCAAGCACATCGCCTAGCGCACCCTTGCCGACCGAATGACTGATGGTTTTACAAGCGCGCGACACAACCTCGATCAACAGCCGCAGCTCTGATGGAATCGTATTGTGAAGTCGCTGCTCCTCGATCAGGTGCTGGGTCAGGCTAATACGTTTCATGATTATCCCTGGGTCGTTATGAGTGTCAGTTAGCGAGCGCCTTGCCGATAACTTCGGACACGTCGTTGGATAGTTTTTTCGCCGATGCGACTTTCTCCAGCGCCGACTTCATGCTCGATTGCAGTGAAGGCGCGTACTTGCACCAGCGATCCATTGAACGTGCCAATCGCGCCGCCACCTGCGGATTAATCGCATTTAGCGCAATCACCTGCTCGGCCCAGAACGCATGACCAGAGCCGTCAGGTGCATGAAATTGCGCCGGGTTAGCGTTGCAGAATGCGAATATCAGGCTGCGTGCACGATTCGGATTCTTAAGCGTGAACGCTGAATGACGCATCAGTTCGCGAACGCGCGCGACCGTCATCGCCGGCGACGCGGCTTGCAAGCTGAACCATTTATCGATAACCAACGCATCACTCTCGAAATCTGTATAAAACTGACGCAACGCCGCGCCTGCGCCGGGTGCATCATTGTTGACCATGGCCGCTAGCGCAGCGATACGATCGGTCATATTAGTCGCGCTATCGATATGAGCCTGCATCAGCGCATGAGAATCTTGGTCGGCGAGCTCTGCAAGGTAACCTAGTGCGTTGTTGCGTAGTGCGCGTCGTCCCGCGTGTGATGCATCAGGACTATACGCTCCGGTAACCTGATTGGCGCGATAGATCGTGAGCAGATCATCACGCAATCCGTGCGCGAGATGCCGTCTCAACGCACGCCGCGCCAGATGAATTGCCTGCGGATCGATCACATCAACTTGTTCAGCCAGCATGCCCTCGGAAGGTAGCGTCAGTACCAAATCGCGGAAAGCCGGATCAAGCGCCTCATTGCGTATCAACTTGCGTAAGGCATCCGTGATCAATTGATCGAGTGCGGTGGGGTGATACGCCTGCCCCTGCACGACGCCCGATGCAGCCAACGCCAGCAAACGACGCGTAGCCAGGCGCTGCCCCGCTTCCCAACGGTTGAAAGGATCACTGTCATGCGCCAGCAGGAAAGCCAGCGCTTCGTCACTGTAGTCATAGTCAAGAATGACCGGCGCAGAAAAATCACGCAACAGCGATGGCACTGGCGCTTGCCTGATGCCGGTGAAGGTGAAACTCTGCTGCGCCTCCGTCAACTCCAGCACCATTGTCGTTGGCGTTGAGCGTGCTTGCAGGTCATGATGCGAGCCGCTATCGGCAAGTATCAGTGGCAGATCGCGCCCCTGTGCATCAAGCAAACCAACCGCAACGGGTATGTGCATAGGCAGCTTCGCTGGCTGACCCGGTGTGGGTGGGCAGGACTGCTCCATATGCAGCGTGTAGCGGCCGCTTGCCTCGTCATAGTCAGAACGAATCGTCACGCGTGGCGTACCGGCCTGGCTGTACCATCGTTCGAATTGGGTGAGATCTCGACCACCGGCATCTGCCATCGCGGCGCGGAAATCGTCGCACGTCACTGCCTGACCGTCATGCCGCGCGAAGTACAGATCCATACCCTTACGGAAGGCATCACGCCCGAGCAGGGTCTGGTACATGCGCACGACTTCGGCGCCCTTCTCATAGATGGTGAGCGTGTAGAAATTATTGATCTCGACATAGGAGTCGGGTCGCACCGGATGCGACATGGGTCCGCCGTCTTCAGGGAATTGCGCAGCGCGCAGCACGCGAACATCTTCAATACGCTTCACAGCGCGACCACTCTCGCTACCCATCATGTCTGCTGAAAACTCCTGATCGCGGAATACCGTCAGGCCTTCTTTGAGAGACAGCTGGAACCAGTCACGACAGGTGACGCGATTGCCGGTCCAGTTGTGAAAGTATTCATGTGCCACGACTGACTCGATACCGGCATAGTCGGCATCAGTGGCCACACGCGGATTGGCCAACACATACTTGGTGTTAAAGATATTGAGACCCTTGTTCTCCATCGCGCCCATGTTGAAGTCACCGACTGCAACAATCATGAAACGGTCGAGATCCAACTCAAGGCCAAAGCGTTCTTCATCCCAACGAATACTTTTAATCAGCGACTCCATCGCATGGGAAGTCTTGTCGAGGTTGCCGTCTTCAACCCACACCTGCAATAAGGCTTCACGACCTGACTTGAGCTTCAGGGTCTGCTCTTCACACACCAACTGGCCAGCAACCAGTGCAAACAGATAGGAAGGCTTTTTGAACGGGTCTTCCCACAACGCATAGTGACGACCATCACCGATGTCGCCCTGCTCGACTAAATTGCCATTCGACAGCAGCACCGGATACTGCTGCTTGTCGGCGCGCAGCATCACGCGGTACTTCGCCATCACGTCGGGACGATCAGGGAAGAAAGTAATCTTACGAAAACCTTCGGCTTCGCACTGCGTAAAGAAATTTCCGTTCGATACGTAGAGCCCCATCAGCGAAGTGTTTTTATCAGGACGGATCAGGGTCTCTACTTCCAGCGTGACATCATCAGGCGCATTCGGAATAACTAATCTGCCAGATTGCAGCGTGTATTGCCGCTTGCTGAGAGGCTTACCGTTCATGCGAATAGCGACGAGTTCCAGTTCTTCGCCATACAGCATCAAATCCTGTTGCGGGCTAGCAGGATTACGGCGCAGTGTGCTGCGTGCAGCGACGCGGGTGGCTTTCGGATCGAGATCAAACCCGATATCGATACTGTCTACCCAGTAGGCTGGCGGCAAGTAGTCTTGGCGGTGGACGGTGGCGGCAATGTCAGAGCGCATGGGATCGTGATGGTAAACAGATAGAAAACAAGCATGCATTCTACCAAGGCGGCGGCTCGCGGTAAGATCAGACGGTGAATGAATTTCCCGGAGAGAGCCATGCAACGCCGCAGTAGATTTTTTCTCGCCTTGCTGATGTCGCTGCTGGCTGGCTGCGCGTCAACGATCCGGACCGAGGTGACGGCCTTCAGCCAGTGGCCGACTGATGCGGCCGGACGTAGCTTTGCGTTCACGCACCGCGACGGGGATGAGAAGCGCCTTGAACGCCAGACTTACGAAAATCTGGTGCGCGCGCAACTGATTAAATTAGGCCTGCGCGACCCGGCACCCGGTGAGGCGGCGCAGCTGTCGGTGCGGGTAGATTTTGACATCAGCAGCCGCGAAACGCGGGTCATGGAAACGGTGCTGGTCGATCCCTGGTACGGCACGCCTTGGTATGGCCCCGGCTTCTATAACCCTTACTGGGGTATGCCCGGCTACCACTCGCATTTTTACGGACCGATGTGGCCGAGCATGCCGGTCGCACGCGCACAGGAACGGCGCTTCATCGTGTTTCACCGCGAATTGAAGATAGTCATCAGCGAAGCGAGTAGCGACCTGCCTTGGTATGACGTGACAGTGCGTAGCGATGGTGAGGAAGGTAATCTTGCCGTGCTGATGCCTTATCTGGCAGAGGCGGCGTTCAGGGATTTTCCGGGGGTGAGTGGGGTGCCTCGGGTTATTGATTTGAAGATGAAGTACTAAGTTTTTTTATGATGGGAAAGACCCTGGATCCCGGCCTGAGCCGGGATGACGTTTTATGGCCTGACAGCTTTCATAACGTCATCCCAGCGAAAGCTGGGATCCATGAAACCACCTCAATAACCTTCTTTCTAGGCCTAACCTAGGATCACTCAAGGCAACAAAATCGTCGACCCCGTCGTCTTACGCGACTCGAGATCAATATGTGCCTGCTGCACATCCTTCAGCGCATAGCGCTGGTTGATATCAATCTTTACCTTGCCACTAACGACCATATCAAACAACTCGTTCGCGGTAGCTACCAAATCGCTGCGCGACGCGGTATACGCGAACAAGGTCGGACGCGTGATGAACAACGAACCACGCGACGCCAGTTCTTGTAGCGAGAATGGCGGCACCGGACCCGATGCCGATCCATAACTCACCATCATGCCCAGCGGCGACAGGCAATCCAGCGACTTGATGAAAGTATCCGCACCAATCGAGTCATAGACGACCGGTACGCCCTTACCGCCGGTGATGTCTTTAACCCGTGCGACGAAATCTTCTTTGTTGTAGTTGATGGTGTGCGCACAACCATGCGCCTTGGCCAACGCTGCTTTCTCGTCGGAGCCCACCGTGCCGATCATGGTGACGCCCATCGCCTTGGCCCACTGGCAAGCGATCAGGCCGACACCACCGGCAGCCGCATGAAACAGAATGGTCTCACCACCCTTGAGCGGGAAGGTGCGGCGGAACAGGTACTGCACGGTCATGCCTTGCAACATCATCGCGGCAGCGGTGTCGAAATCGATGGCATCCGGTAGCGTTACCAGATCTGCGGCGCGCATCACACGCGCCTCAGCATAAGCCCCCGGCGGACGGCAGGCGTACGCCACCCGATCGCCGACCTTCACCTCGGTAACGCCCGGGCCGATCGCCTCGACCACGCCCGCGCCCTCCATGCCGATGCCCGACGGCAGCGGCTGCGGATACAGACCCGTGCGGAAATACACGTCGATGTAATTCAAACCAATCGCATGATGACGAACGCGGACCTCGCCCGTGCCAGGCTCGCCAACCTCAACGTCCACGTATTCCATCACTTCGGGGCCGCCGTTTTTGAAGCACCGGATTGCCTTGGTCATCATGTCCTCCGCCTGTTTGATCAAAGAAAGGCCGGAATGATAACGCCAATCCGACAGGGCTTCACCGAGCGAGCCTCGGGCTGGATTTGCCCCGCAAGGCGATCGCCAAACGCAGCGCCTCAGGGGCTAGGACAGAGGGCCCGTGTGTTAGAATCTCGACCCTGTTCCCTCGCCTGCACCGCATCGCCAATCCCCTCCAAGTGCTTGATTTTAAAGCATAAAATTGCAGCGTCAGGCCGACAAAACCTAACCAGGACATAGCAAGACATGGCAGGACATAGCAAATGGGCCAACATCAAGCACAAGAAGGCTGCCACTGATGCGAAACGCGGCAAGATCTGGACACGACTGATTAAAGAAATCACCGTTGCTGCCCGTATGGGTGGCGGCGACATCGCAGCAAACCCGCGCCTGCGTCTCGCAGTTGACAAGGCAGCCGATGCGAATATGCCGAAGGACAACGTGGCTCGCGCCATCCAGCGTGGTACCGGTGGACTCGAAGGCGCGAACTACGAAGAGATCCGCTACGAGGGCTACGGCATTGGCGGCGCGGCCATCATCGTCGATTGCATGACCGACAACCGGGTTCGTACGGTCGCCGAGGTACGTCACGCATTCAGTAAATTTGGCGGCAACATGGGCACGGAGGGCTCGGTTGCCTTCCTGTTCAAGCACTGCGGGCAGATGATGTTTGCACCAGGTACGAATGAAGACGCGCTGATGGAAGCTGCGCTCGAAGCCGGTGCTGAAGACGTCATCGCCGACGATGAAGGCGGTTTCGAAGTGGTGACCGATCCTTACGAATTCTCTCGTATTCGCGAGACGCTAGAAAAAGCTGGTTTCAAGTCGGAGCTGGCGGAAGTAACGATGAAGCCGTCGACCACCAATGAGTTCTCGGGTGACGACGCAGCAAAAATGCAGAAACTGCTCGACGCGCTGGAAAACCTCGACGATGTACAAGAGGTCTACACCAACGCGATCATTAACGACTAATGCTCCTGTACCTGCCGGTGGCCGGTCCTAACCTTTTTCTCTAATCATCCGATGAAGATTCTCGTCGTAGGCTCCGGTGGTCGTGAACATGCGCTGGCATGGAAACTCGCGCAATGCAAGCGCATCCAGCTCGTGATGGTTGCTCCCGGCAATGGCGGTACCGCGCTTGATCAGCGACTGAAAAATATCGCGATCACTGACCCGGTCGAACTGGCCGACTATGCACAGAAGGAAGGCATCGCGCTGACGGTGGTCGGCCCCGAGGCGCCGCTAGCTGCAGGTATCGTCGATCTGTTCAGAGAACGCGGCCTGAAGATCTTCGGGCCGACGCAGCAGGCCGCGCAGCTGGAGAGCTCGAAAGATTTCGCAAAAGCTTTCATGCATCGCCACGGCATTCCGACCGCGGCCTACCAAACCTTTACCGATGCTGCACAGGCGCATCAATACATTGAGCAGCAAGGCGCACCGATCGTCATCAAGGCCGATGGTCTCGCTGCCGGCAAAGGCGTGGTCGTGGCCATGACACTGGACGAAGCGCACGCGGCGATCGACATGATGTTGTCGGATAACCGTTTCGGTGATGCCGGCGCACGCGTCGTCGTCGAAGAGTTCCTCGAAGGCGAAGAAGCGAGCTTTATCGTGATGGTCGATGGCAAGCACATTCTGCCGCTAGCCACGAGTCAGGATCACAAGCGTTTGCTCGATAAGGATCAAGGCCCGAACACCGGTGGCATGGGCGCCTACTCGCCTGCACCGATCGTCACGCCAGAGCTTCATGCGCGTGTCATTCGTGAAATCATTCAGCCGAC
>CAZXRS010000107.1:0-7316 GCA_964642635.1 uncultured Bifidobacterium sp.
TTCCTGCGCGACATACCCATGGTGCGCAAGGCTCTGAATGCACCGGTGTCGGTCGCACTGTTGAAGGGTCGTGCGAACTATGTATGTCATTTCCATCTGGAGCGCACGCTGCAGAACGGCAGGTTGACTGCGCGCGAGGATGTCGGCTATTTGCGCGAGATCGGCCGCTTCATTAAAACCACCGGCAGCGGCGACAAAGCTGAGCTGTCGCGCGTGCCGGACAGTGCATCGGTGTGGAATCTGGTGACCTCGACGCGCGATAACTGCGCCGGCGCCGAGTGCAAGTTTTATCAGGATTGTTTCGTGATGAAAGCGCGCAAGGAAGCGCAGCAGGCGGATGTGGTGGTGGTCAATCATCATCTCTTCTTCGCTGATGTCGCGCTGAAAGATACCGGCGTAGCCGAGTTACTGCCGACGGCGAACACGGTGATCTTCGACGAGGCGCATCAACTGCCCGAGACGGCGACACTGTTTTTCGGCGATACCGTCTCCACGTCACAGCTCATGGAGTTGTGCCGCGATGTGCTGGCCGAAGGTCTGTCTCATGCGCGCGATGGAGCTGACTGGGGTGCGCTGGTGTCCACGGTGGAAAAAGCGGTACGCGACCTGCGACTGGCCTTCCCGGTAGAGGGCGTCAAGCTCGCCTATCAGCAGATCGCGCAGAGCAGTTCTTTCTTTCCGGCGCTGGCGCATCTGAAGGCGATGCTGGCCAATATGATTGAGGTACTGGCTGGACAGTCCGAGCGCGCCGAGACCATCGAGCAGTGCCGCGCTCGCGCCGCGGAACTGGCGCAGCGGATCGACGCCTGGATTTTGCCGGAGGATCCCGAGCAACGCGCAGCCACGGTACTGTGGGTGGAAGCCTTCTCGCAGTCGCTACAGCTACACCAGACGCCGTTATCGATCGCGCCCATTTTTACGAAGCAGCGCGAAGGTGCGCCGCGCGCGTGGATATTCACCTCAGCGACGCTGGCAGTGAAAAATGATTTCTCTCACTACAGCGCACAGATGGGATTACAGGAAGCGCCAGCGAAGTCTTGGCCGAGTCCTTTCGATTACGAAAAACAGGCGCTGCTCTACGTGCCAAATAATCTGCCTGAGCCGAATTCGATTGGTTATACCGATGCCGTGGTCGATGCGGCACTGCCAGTGATTGAGGCATCGGGTGGTCGCGCATTCTTGCTGTGCACGACGCTGCGCGCTGTACGCCGTGCGGCCGAACGTCTGCGCGAAGCCTTCGAGCGCAACAAGGTCGATTGGCCTTTGCTGGTGCAGGGCGAGCTTGGACGTACCGAGTTGCTGGACCAGTTCCGTGCTGCCGGCAATGCGGTACTGGTCGGTAGTCAGAGTTTTTGGGAAGGCGTCGATGTGCGTGGCGAAGCGCTATCCGTGGTCATCATCGACAAGCTGCCATTCGCGCCGCCTGACGATCCGGTGCTGGCCGCGCGTATCGCTGATATGGAGAGGCGCGGACTGAACGGTTTCATGCATCATCAGCTGCCCGAGGCGATCATCACCCTGAAACAGGGAGCGGGACGTCTGATCCGCGACGAGACCGACCGCGGTGTGCTGATGATTTGCGACCCGCGACTGCTATCCAAGCCCTATGGACGGCGCATCTGGCAAAGCTTGCCGCCATTTTCGAGGACAAGAGAGTTCGCCACGGTGCAGAACTTTCTGATCAGCGCACCGCGTTGACCAGAGTCAAAGCGGCGTCTTGCTCACTCTGCGTTCAGGTAAAATCGGCGCGATGAAAATCCTGATCAGCAACGACGACGGTTATCTCGCCCCCGGCATTAACGCGCTTGCGGAACAGCTTTCTGCGATCGCCGACATCGTGGTGGTCGCGCCGGACAGCAACCGCTCGGGGGCATCGAACTCGTTGACACTGGATCGACCGCTGCGCGTCATGAAGTCCGACAAGGGCTACTACTCGATCAATGGCACGCCCACGGACTGCGTGCACATCGCACTGACCGGTATGCTGGACGAACGGCCTGATCTGGTCGTGTCCGGCATCAATCAAGGCCAGAACATGGGCGATGACACCTTGTACTCCGGAACGGTCGCGGCAGCCACCGAGGGTTATCTTTTCGGCATTCCGGCTATTGCGTTCTCGCAGGTCGAGCACGGCTGGGCCGAAATCGATTCGGCGGCACGTATCGCGAAGGACATCGTACTGCGTAAACTCGACGGCCTGCAGCTGCCGTTTCTGTTGAACGTGAACATTCCCAACTTGCCTTATGCGGCGCTGACGAAAATCGTCGCCACACGATTGGGCAAGCGTCACGAATCTGAGCCGGTGTTCCGCTCATCGGACCCGCATGGCAATGAAATTTTCTGGATCGGTCCGGTCGGTGAGGCGAAGGATGCGGGCGAAGGTACCGACTTCCACGCCACGGCGCAGGGCTGGGTGTCGGTGACCCCGCTGCAGGTCGACCTGACGCATAACACGCAGCTTGAGCGATTGAAGCAGGTACTGTGATGAGCGAAGGCAAGGGTCAACCGAAGAAGCGATTCCCCCTCACACTGGATTTCGTGACGGGCCTGACCGGCCGCCGTGGCAATGCTCACGCGCAGAACAGCACACAGACCGCAACCCGCAATGCCGCCAGTCACGCTGCCAAGCAAGTGGCTACCAGTAGCTCGGCAGATAAAAGCGTGGCTGCACCTGGCAAGATGCCTGAGATGAAGCGGCCGGTGCCTCCGGTCGACAAGATGGCCAATATGCCTTTGGTGTCAGATGCGGTGCGCAAGGCCATGGTGCAGCGTATCGCGCAGCAAGGCGTGAAAGACCCGATGGTTCTGGCGGCCATGGAAAAAGTGCCTCGTCACTACTTCCTCGAGCCGGGCCTCGCGACGCAGGCCTACATCGATGCGTCGCTACCGATTGGCTACCACCAGACCATTTCGCAGCCCTATATCGTTGCCCGCATGATCGAAGTAATGCGTGAGGGTTCCGAGGGTAGACTGGCGCGTGTACTAGAGATCGGTACCGGCTGCGGTTATCAGGCGGCGGTGCTGGCCGAGATTGCCGAAGACGTGTACTCGATCGAACGGATCCGCCCGTTGCACGAGCAGGCGCGCGGCAACTTGCGGCCGTTGCGAATTCCTAACCTTCGGTTGCACTATGGCGATGGTATGTTGGGATTGCCCCAGTGCGGTCCTTTCGATGGCATCATTCTGGCGGCTGCAGGCATGGACGTTCCGCAGGCACTGCTTGACCAGATGACGATCGGCGGCCGACTGGTTGCGCCGGTCGGCACCAAGGAGCAGAGGCTGAAGCTGGTCGTCCGCACCAAGCGAAATGAGTGGATGGCCGACATGCTCGAACCCTGTAATTTCGTGCCGCTGCGCCCGGGTACCTTTGGCTGACACCGGATCCATCGAATAGTCACAACACGTATGAAGACGACGACACGAATCGCATTTACGCTGATGGCCTTTCTGGTCGGATGTGCCGAGATGCCATCGCAGGCGCCCATTGACGATCGCACCGCGGTCAAGCGGCCGAAACCGGCACCGCAGCCTGCCGACCCTCCGGGTTTCTACACGGTCAGGCAGGGCGACACACTGACCAAGATCGCTACTCAGTTCCGTCAGGGTTGGCGTGACATCGCCGAGTGGAATCGTCTGACGAACCCCAACGATCTGCGAGTCGGCCAGCAACTGCGCGTCGCGCCGCCGGAGGACAGCAAAATGGCCAGCGTGCCCACAGACACGGGCATGGAGATCCGTCCGCTGGATGGCGGTACGCCTTCGCCTAGCCCTGCGCCTGACGCGCTTCGAGCGACCGGCGGCATGAAGACTGGGCCGCTAGGACGCAAGGTCGCCTATACCGATCAGGTCTGGAACGACATGCAGCGTGGTGACGCAGCGCGCTCGCTGGACGAGGTGCGCAAACCATCTGACGCGGCGGTCTCCAGCCGCTTCATATGGCCTACCGAGGGCAAGGTAGTCCGTAGCTTTGACGCCTCGCGCAAAGGCATCGACATTGCCGGCTTGGCAGGACAGCCCGTGCTATCTGTGGGCGACGGTACTGTGCTGTACGCCAACAGCATGCGCGGCTACGGCAATCTGGTGATCATCGATCACAAAGAAGGTGTGGTATCCGCTTATGCGCATAACAAAACCATCCTCGTCAAAGAAGGTCAAACAGTGACCAAAGGGCAGCGTATCGCCGAGATGGGTGATTCTGATGCTGAGTCTGTACGCTTGCATTTTGAGATTCGCCAGCTAGGCAAGCCCGTCGATCCCATCAGTTTCCTACCAAGCCGCTAAATGTCACGCCAGCCCGACGATCATGAGCCGTCGGCTGATGGCGAGCAGGATGACGATATCGCGCTGCCGGAAGAAGCAGAGGTTGAGGAGATTGAAGCTACGACCGTCAGGCTTGACGAATTCCGCGCGCTGCTCGAATCCGAGTTGGCTACTGACACTACTCAGTACTACCTGAACCGCATCGGCACTCGACCGCTGCTGACCCCCGAGCAGGAGCTCCATTACGCGACATGCGCCAGACAGGGCGACTTCGATGCGCGGCAAGTGATGATCGAGCACAACCTGAGGTTGGTGGTGTCGATCGCAAAACATTACGTCAATCGCGGTGTCGTACTGCTCGACCTTATCGAGGAGGGTAATCTCGGGCTGATGCATGCGATCGGCAAGTTCGAGCCCGAGCGCAGTTTTCGCTTCTCGACTTACGCGACCTGGTGGATACGGCAGAGCATCGAGCGGGCAATCATGCATCAAGGCCGCACCATACGGCTTCCAGTGCACCGCATCCGTGAACTGAATCTGATTCTGCGCGCGAAATACCATCTAGAAGCACGCATGAGCGGCCCGCGCGACGCGCGGCTGGAAGACATTGCTCATCTTGTGGAGCGCAGTGTCGACGAGGTGCGCGAGATTCTCGGTATGGCGGACCACGTGAGCTCGCTCGACATACCCGTCGATGGTGACTCGACTGCCAGCCTGATAGACTTGCTCGCTGATCCCGACGGCGAAGGACCCGATGCTCGTGCCGAGCAGCAGGAAATGGTCGGCATGCTGCGCCGCTGGATCGACACCATACCGATTAAGCAGCGCATGGTAATACTGCGTCGCTTCGGGCTGGATCACGGTGCGCCGGCAACGCTGGAGGAGCTGGCGGAAGAAATGGGAGTCACACGCGAGCGCGTGCGGCAGATACAACAAGATGGACTGATCCGCCTGAAGCGGGCGATGACGGCGCGTGGCGTCGGGAAAGATGCACTGCTGTGATTCCTGTACTCGTCTTTGATCTCGAAACCATTCCCGACGTGACCGGTCTGCGCGCGCTGAATAAAGTCGGCGATGCGGTATCTGATGCCGACGTCGCGCAACAGGCGTTTGACGCGCGGCGCGAGAAGACCGGTTCCGAGTTCCTGCAGCATCATCTGCATTGCGTCGCGGCGATCTCCTGCGTGTTTCGCGATGACGAGGGCTTTCGCGTGAAATCGCTCGGCTCGGTCGACGATGGCGAGGCGAAACTCATTCAGGATTTTTACCGCGTGATCGATCGCTACACGCCGCAGCTGGTATCGTGGAATGGCGGCGGTTTTGACCTGCCCGTGCTGAATTATCGCGCGTTAGTTCATGGCATCACGGCATCGCGTTTTTGGGAAGCGGGCGACGATGATCGTGACTTCAAATGGAATAATTATCTATCGCGCTACCATACCCGGCATCTTGATCTGATGGATCACCTGGCGATGTACACCGGTCGCGCGAATGCGCCGCTGGATGATCTCGCCAAGTTGTGCGGATTCCCGGGCAAGATGGGCGTCGATGGCTCTCAGGTCTGGACGCTGTATCAGGAGGGGCGGCTGCAGGAAATTCGTGATTACTGTGAGACGGACGTGGTCAACACCTATCTCGTCTACTGCCGCTATCAACTGATGCGTGGTCAGCTGACGCGCGAGGCTTATGACGCTGAGATTGACTTGGTGCGCTCGTCTCTGCAGAAACTGGATGCCACGCATTGGCGCGAGTATCTGTCGCTGTGGGACTAATCCGCAGTTAGGGTGGGCACCGCTTCGCTCCAACCACCAACGCTGTAAAATCGACGGTTTGCGTTCGTGCCAACCCCGTTCCCAATGAATACTCTCCCGATACTCGACATCGAGTCGCTCGACATGGAAGCGCGCGGCGTCGGCCACGTGCCGAACGAGGATGGTACGCCCGGCAAGGTAATTTTCGTCGAGGGTGCGCTGCCCGGTGAACGCGTGCGTTACAAGTCCTATCGCCGCAAGGCGAAGTGGGAAGCGGCTGACATGACTGAGCTGCTGCGCGAATCGACGCTGCGAACAAAACCCAAGTGCGAGTACTTCGGCATCTGTGGCGGCTGCGCGATGCAGCACCTGAACGCACCGGCGCAGGTGGCGATCAAGCAGCGCGTGCTAGAAGATAATTTGCACCACATCGGCCGGGTCAATCCTGAGAATGTGATGCGGCCGATTCAGGGTCCCGACTGGAACTACCGCTATCGCGCCCGGATGTCGGTGCGCTACGTCCAAAAGAAGGGCGGCGTGCTGATCGGATTCCATGAGAAGAAATCCAGCTTCATCGCTGACATGAAGAGCTGCCAGATCTTGCCCGCCAAAGTATCTGCGATGCTGCTCCCCATGCGCGCGTTGGTAGAGGAGCTGTCGATTCGAGAGCGTTTACCGCAAGTCGAGCTGGCAGTGGGCGAGCACGACGGCGGGCAGGTGATCGTGCTGGTGCTGCGCATCATGGAGCCCTTGTCTGGTGATGACGAACTCAAGCTGAAGGCTTTCGCCGATGCATGGGACATCGAATTCTGGTTACAGACGAAAGGTCCAGACACTGCCACACCCTGGTATCCGCAAAAGCAATCGCTGCAATACCTGCTGCCCGAGTTTGGTGTAACCATGCCCTTCAAGCCCACCGATTTCACGCAGGTGAATCATCAGATTAATCGCGTGCTGGTATCGCGTGCATTAAAGCTGTTGCAGGTTCGGCCCGAGGATCGCGTCGCCGATCTGTTCTGCGGCCTCGGTAATTTCACACTACCGCTGGCGACGCAGGCGAGGGAGGTGGTCGGTATCGAGGGCAGCCCAGCGCTGACTGAGCGCTCATTACAAAACGCGGTGCTAAACGGCCTCGACAATAAAACGACCTTCTACAATCGCAACCTCTTTGAGTTTACGGTCGACGACCTCAAAGCGCTTGGCCGATTCGATCGCATGCTGATCGATCCGCCGCGCGAAGGTGCGATGGAGCTGTGTAAGGCGATTGCCGAGGCTAGAGAGATCGACCCGTCGCTGCAGCCGGAG
>CAZXRS010000108.1:0-7246 GCA_964642635.1 uncultured Bifidobacterium sp.
AGCTGATCCGCTGGCACCGTAATCATGTTGTTCGCGGAGGCTTGTACCCGCGGAACCATCATCGCACCCGTACCATTGATCCAGCTCACGTAGTCGCGTGCCTGAATGGTTCTTCCGAGATCCAGCGCCGGCAAGGACTTTCCGTTCAGTGTCAGCGCACCATTCGCAATTTTGTCGATACCCGAAGGAATGGGGCTGCCTGTGATGCTGGCCTGGTACGGCACGGTCGGCCGGATTTCCGCGTAATACGAACCCACCGGTTTACCGAGCCAGTCCATATCGCCCAATTTGCCGTCAGCGCCATAGCCCAGAGTGATGCTGGTCTGGGTGCCATCGGTATTCACCGTATCATCGGTTTTCAGGGTCAATGTGCCCTTGAAGGTCTGGCCGTCAACCGTCAGGTCGCGTCCCTCGAAGCCTTCTGCGTTCGTCAGGATAAGCTGGGTAGGATTATTCTCGTCGTCGACCGTCGCCGTTGCGTAGGTTCGGAATTCTTCATTGATCCGGTCGCGCAATGCCGTCAGGCTGCCTGCGTTATTGACGTCCAGCCCCTTGAGACTGATGCCATTGATCGTAATGCCATTAGCCGCGTCATCGGCCGTCATATTGAGCACGACTTGGTTGCTCGGGACGGCGGTTACTGGCGGCTGCATGCCCTGAGTAGCAGCATTCAGCCAGCCTGCCAGATCGCTGGCCTGTATTGTGGTCGCAGGTGCTTGCGGCGTAAGCGCGGGTAGTACTTTGCCATTGATCGTCAGATGATTTGCCGGAATCGACTCCAGACCTGCCGGAATCGGGCTACCGGTGGTCACCCGTGTCAGGACCGTGGTTGGCAGCGGTGCATTGTTCGTGGTGAACTCGGTACCGAGGTTGTAATGCTGGCCGGGCTTCGCGACTTGTCCGTAGAACAGACCCATCTGCTTATAAGCCATGAGCCCGGACTGGTTCAGGTAATCCTTCGAATACGTCGTGCCGGGATTGAAACCATT
Organism: uncultured Bifidobacterium sp.; assembly: GCA_964642635.1. Taxonomy (GTDB): domain Bacteria; phylum Pseudomonadota; class Gammaproteobacteria; order Burkholderiales; family Burkholderiaceae_D; genus Pernthalerella. Next base: position 990 of record CAZXRS010000108.1, read on the forward strand.
CTCGGTCGTCATCAGCAGTTCCCGCTGCGCGAGCGAAAGCGCTGAGCCCGCCAGCTGGCGGCCATCGCGGGTGAATACTTGAACTTGCTGATCACCCGACGCATGATCGAGGAACAGTGACCAGTTCGACGCACCGATAGGAATCTGGCCCAAGAGTTGTGACTTCGGCACAATTTTTCCTGCCGCTGGACTATCACTATCGGGCAAATAGGCCGACAGCGGCTTGACGCTTCTGGACCAGCTCGGCTGATACGAGAGCGTGGCATCCGCACCGGAGAGATTGGTTTCACTCTCAATGACCCGGAATAGCGAGCCCGCTGCTACTTCTGACGGTTTCTTGAGATCCAGGTAGATACCTGCCGCTGCGCGATCGACCTCGGTGATCTTACCCGTGGTCGAATCAGTGACGGCCACCTTCTGAATGCGGAACAGATCCTTACCCACATCGCCATTAGCGTCGATGCCGTTCTTGTGGGTGGTATTAATCACTTGCGCAACACTGGTCGCAAGGCTGTCAAGCGCGGTCATTGAAGGCTGCAGTACCTGTTCGCGGAACGTCAGCAGACCACCTAGTTCGCCGCTGCCAATACCAACGATATCTTCACGTGTGGGCGAATACGGATCGGCCACAATGGACACCTTCGATAGGTCAGCATCATCAAACTTGGCTTTCAGCGGTACAGCTCTGTCGCCATCGACGATCACGCCAGCGCCCGGAAGATTTCCAATGCTGAGCTTGACGCTGCCATTGGTAGTCGTCGTGACATTGACCTTCACCAGTTTCGATAGCTTGGTCAGCAGCAGATCGCGCTGATCTAACAAATCAGGTGGCTGCCGGTTTACGGTCGGCTTGCGCGATAGCTGCTTATTGACCGCTGCAAGCTGCAGGGTCATGGTATTGATATCGGCCACCTTGGCATCAATTGCCTCGCGCGTCTCAGTATCGACCGTCGTCATCTGACTGGACAGCTCACGGAAACGTGCAGCGAGGCCGTCACTATTGGTCAGAAACTGAGAACGAAGAATGGTCGACGACGGATCAGCTGAGAGCGATCGAGCGCCAGCAAAAAACTTGTTCAAGGCTCCGGGCAAGCCGACTGTCTCGCTGGACATGATATCGACCACACGGTTGGCATAATCGACCAACGGGCCCTGCGTATTCAGATCGCTGGTGGTGTTGCGCAGATTCTGCTCGAGGAACTGATCGTACGCACGCTTGATACCACTGACCTCCGAACCAGTGCCGATATAAATCGTGCCTTGCTTGCTCGGGGTCGTCTCAGCAATCGACGTCTCTTGCCGGACATAGCCCTCGGTACCAACGTTGGCAATATTGTTCGAAACGGTCGTCAGCGCGCGTTGATAGGCCGCGACGCCACCCGCGCCGATGCTTAGCAGATCACTCATTCATCTGCTCCTTTCGGCTGTACCGCAGGAATAGCCAGACGGCGATCGATATTGAATTTTTCCGGACGCAATAGCTTCATCGGCGACACGCCGTGTGGCAATACCATTCCCTGCTGCGGTGGATTCAGCGGCATGGGCTCGGCCTTGGCCTTGTAATCTGGCAGCGGCGCGTTATTACGTTCGACTGCCTTGACGATCATGTCGGCCACGCCCAGCGTGTTGCGCTTGGCCAGTGACATCGACAATTCGCGGTCGTACATCTGTGTAAATTGCTCTTCGCTGTCCGAGCCCATCAGATCGTTTTTCTCGACCGTGGCGCGCATCGACTTGAGCATCTCCTGGATGAACATCGCCTCGAACTGGGTCGCGGTTTCGCGGGTAGCTTTGTCCGACTTCTGCTGTGCCTTGCCGCGCAAAGCGCCAAGCCCCGCGAAGTCCAGCGAGGACTGCGGGGAAGCCATACCCAGATTGTCGAGACTATCTGCCATGCTGTGCTTTCGTTACATCACCATCAAATCACTACCAGATCAGCGCGCAAACTACCTGAGCTCTTCAGCGCCTCGAGGATCGCGATCAGTGCCGTTGGCGTCGCACCGACTTGGTTAATCGCATCAACAATCTGGCGCAGATCTACACCGGCCTGAAACAGGAACATCGGTTTATTCGGCTCACTGACCTCAATATTTGCGTTCTGCACTGGCTGCGTCTGTCCATTGGAGAAGGCATTCGGTTGACTGACTTCATTGGTCGCGGCAATCGCGACGGAAATCGTGCCGTGCGACACTGCAGCTGCCGTCACTTTGACGTTGCGGCTAATCACGACCGTGCCGGTACGCGAGTTAACGACCACACGCGCGGGCGCCTCCCCAGGAACTACATTCAGGTTCTCGATCATGCTCATGAAGGTCACGCGCTGCGAGATATCCATGGGCGCGCGCACAGAGATCGATACACCATCTAGTGCATTCGCCGTGCCCGGACCAAACGTCGTGTTGATCGCTTCAACGATAGCGCGCGTCGTCGTGAAATCCTGGTCGCGCACATTCAGCATCACGCTGTCCGTCTTGTCGAATGGGTTATCTACGATGCGCTCGACCGTACCGCCATTCGGGATACGCGCGGAAGTCGGTACGCCGATGGCCACTTTAGAACCTGCACCTGCAGCATCAATACCTGATGAATTCAACGTACCCTGGGCGATCGCATAGACCTCACCATCGATGCCGCGCAGACTCGTCAGCACCAGCGTACCGCCGCGCAGGCTCGAGGCCTTACCCAAGGTACTGACATTGACGTCAATACGCTGGCCCGGCTTGGACATACCCGGAAGTTCAGCCGTCACCATGACCGCCGCGACGTTTTTCACGTCGAGCTTGCCCGCGGCTGCCGCGGTTCGCTCAAAATCAGACAGAGGGCCATCGAGCCCGACGCCCAGCTTGTTCATCATGGCGCGCACAGTTTGTACCGTGAACGAGATATCAGCGCCGTCACCCGTGCCAGGCAGACCCACCACAATGCCGTAGCCCACCAGCTGGTTGGAGCGAACGGCCGCCAGTGATGCCAAATCTTTGACGCGATCAGCATGTGCCGGTGGCGTAGCAAACATCACCACCAATCCGGTGGCTAGTATCAATAGAAAACGGGACATCATTCTCGGCTCCCGATCAGAAAGGCCAGAACTTATACAGTGCGCTGGTGCCCCAGCCCGCACGGGTCGCGTTGGCCAGATCGCCAACACCCTTGTAGGTAATCTGCGCATTGGCGAGACGACGTGACTGCACGGTATTAATCGCACTGACATCCTCCGGACGGATGATGCCGGCGACCTGGATCACCTCACCGCCCTCGGACAGCGACAGCTGTTTCTCACCGCGAATCACGAGGTTGCCATTGGCTTGTACTTCAGCGACGGTCACCGCGACCGAGCCGGTCAGCGATGCCTGTTGATCTGCCGTGCCCTTACCTTTATTCGATGTCTTCGCGCCGTCGGTCTTTAATCCACTCAGCAGCGGACTCGCATTCTGCAAGGCCGACGTCAAACCGGATGGCACCGAGTTATTCGCGGCCTCGCGGCTGGTCTCATTGTTTAAAGTTCTGGCGGCTTGTGTCGATTCACTTAACAGGACGGTGATGATGTCGCCGACACGATAGGTGCGGCGCTTGGCCTGCCACATGTCGGTATTGTCGGCAGCAAAAATAGCCCCAGTAACCGGTGCATTGGCATCACGCGGCATAGGCTGCACCGGAGCGAAATCCGGCGAATGCGCTAATGGCATAGGCGCAGAGCAAGCCGCGAGCAGCGCAGACGCAGCAGCAGCCACGCCCAGCTTGGTCATCCGTTTCATCGTCTATCCCTCACCGCTTACATATTGTTGTTCAGGAAGCGCAGCATGCCGTCGGCTGCCGAGATCGCTTTCGAGTTGATTTCATACGCACGCTGCGTCTCAATCATGTTCACCATCTCTTCAACCACGTTCACGTTCGACGCTTCAAGCATGCCCTGACGCAGCGTGCCTGCAGCCTGCGTGCCCGGGTTCAGCAGAGCCGGCGCACCGGACGCGACAGTTTCCTTGTAGAGGTTGTCACCGAGTGGCTGCAGACCGGCAGCGTTGACGAATCGTGCGAGCTGGATCTGACCCAGCTGCTGCGCGCCGCCACCGGCATACAGTTCGGCTGACACAATGCCGTCCTGACCGATGGTGATCGACGACGCGTTGGCCGGAATCGCAATGGCTGGGATCAGCGGCTGACCGTTGTTGGTCACCAGCTGGCCTGTGTTCGACAGTTTGAATGTGCCGTCGCGGGTGTACGCGATCGTGCCATCCGCCTGCTGGATCTGGAAAAAGCCCTCACCCTGAATCGCGATATCGAGCGCGTTCTGGGTATTGATCATGTTGCCCTGAGCGTGAATTTTCTCGGTCGCGACAATACGCGTACCGGTACCCAGCATCAGGCCGGTCGGCGCGACGGTGGTGGCGGCCGTTTGCCCGCCCGCCTGGCGCACGTTCTGGTACAGCAGATCCTCGAACATCGCGCGATCACGCTTGAAACCCGTGGTGTTGACGTTCGCGAGGTTGTTCGAGATGACGGTCAGGCGCGTCTGTTGCGCGTCCAGACCGGTCTTGGCTACCCACATTGAAGCGTCCATACTTTCCTCTTTTCTGTAGCTTTTTCCGACTTAATGCAATTAGCGTGCCTTCAGCATGCTGGCACCGGCTTCGTCCAGGGACTTGGCCTCCTTGATGGTTCGTACCTGGGTCTCAAAACTCCTTGAAAAATCAATGAGTTTGACCATGGCGGTGACCACGTTGACGTTACTGCTCTCGAGCGCGCCAGGGACCAACCGAGTAGGCTGCGGGCCTGTCGCAAAGTCGCCATTTGGGGTCGCGTTCTCGGGATAAGGCGCGTACAGGGTGTCGGGTCTCCGTTGCAGCGTGATGCCACTGGCATCGCGCAGCAGGATGCGACCGATCAGTACCGGCGGTTCCTGCAGCGGCTGCACCGGATTACGGGCGTACACGTCACCCTCTTCCGTAATCTGCAGCTGAGAACCGGTCGGGATCGTGATCGGACCACCTTCGGCGGACAGAATGGGATGACCGGATCCGTTCTCGAGTACGCCGGTGACTCCCACTTTCAGATCGCCACGACGCGTGAATGCCAGCGTGCCATCCTGAGCCTGCACACCCATCACGGTCTTGTCCTTCAGCGCGATGTCGAGTGGATTCATGGTCGCCATTAAGGAGCCGGGCTCGAGCGACACCGCGTTCATCTTTTCAATGTAGGGCTGGATTCGGGTATCCCAGCCCTCGCCCTTGGCCTTCACGGCCACCATCGCGTTGTCGTAGCTCTTTTTGAAGCCGACCGTGGACACGTTGGCCAGCTCGTTGTTGAGCTGTTCGCGTAGCAGGCGTCGTTCATTGATCGACGCCATCGCGGTAAAGGCTAAACGGTCCATGGTTCAGGCTCCTGTTTCACTCTTAGCTACGGATGTTGATAATGGCTTGGGTCAGCGTATTGTTCGTTTCAATCGCTTTCGCATTCGCCTGGAAGTTACGCTGAGCTGTAATCAGTTCGACCAGCTCGGCGGTCAGGTCGACGTTGGCACGCTCACGTGCGCCGGCGCGAACCGTACCAAAGCCTGCCGAACCCGCTTCACCGTATTTCGCATCGCCCGATTTCGAGGTCGCGTAGTACGAAGCGTCACCAATCTGGCGCAGTCCGGTCGGGCTGGCAAAGTTCACCAACACAATCTTGGCCAGCGACTTTTGCGAACCGTTCGAGTACGACGCGGACACCAGACCGTTATCGCCAATGTCCACACCGATCAGGTCACCTTCAGGGCGACCATTCTGGTCTTGTTTCAGCACCGAGAAAGGCGACGAGTACTGCGTCGACGACGCATAATCAATCGAGAACTGCAGCGTCGCACCGGACGCGCCGATGGTGGTCGACTTGAACGCAATCGCTTCTTGCGGCGAGTACAGGTTGCCGCCCGAATCAAACGTCAGTTCGCCCTTATCGAGGAAGATGGGTGACCACAGGTCACGGGTTTCATCTTCGGAGAAAGTGCCCGGATCAGAGGTTTCTTGGCCATCGCGGTTCACGTACAGCGGGAAGCCATCAGCATTCTTTGCCTGCGGCGGCTCGATCCACTTGCTGGTCGTACCTCGCGCGGACGGCAGATCATTCAAGCCCCAGATCGAGTTGGCCGATACCTTCAGGAAGGAGTTATCGCCGGCCGTACCTGTGGTGAACGTGAAAAACTTGTTATTGGTGCCCGGTGTCGTGCCAATGTCGACTTTCACACCGGAGACGGTACGTCCGTAGTTATCCGCCAGCGAGTTAAT
>CAZXRS010000109.1:0-7225 GCA_964642635.1 uncultured Bifidobacterium sp.
TCTTATTTCTCATCCAATCCGCCGTCCCAAAGAAGGCCTCCAACAGGAGGTCTTCTTTTTTCTCTCCAAAGCCTAATTCCCGCATCGCCAGCAACATACAGGTCAGCCATTCGTCGCGTTCCTTCGAACCGATAGGAAATGGCAGATGCCGTGCGCGCAGGAAAGGCGAACCGTACTTTTGCGTGTAGATATCCGGCCCACCGCTCCACCCTGATAGAAAGCGGTACAGCTTGTCGCGCGATCCTTCGAGCGTGGTCGGGTGCATAGCGCGTAGTGCAGCGAACTGCGGCTCGAGATCCATCAGGTCGTAGAACCGGTCGACCAGTTCTCGTATCTTCTCGTCTCCGCCGATCAGCTCATAGATGCTGGGTTTTTTGCTCTGATTCTCATCCATGCGCGAAATCATACCGTAGGCGTGCAGCTACTTGCCATTGATAACGTCCGTTGATGCCACCCAACGTCAGGCACTTATGAAAAACACAAGTGATCGAATCGCCTCAGAATGCCATCCGAGACGCTGTCAGACGCATGGCTTATTGCCCATACAAGACCTTGCGCCCCCACATGCACGACCTGATCGAACGGAATGCACCCCGACTTGAGTATCTTGTACGCGCAGGCGATATTCTTATCGTGTATTTCACGGGCCAACTGTCTGCCCTATTGTGTTTCTCCATTGCTCTCACAAATCTGGCTCCAGTACATGCCGCTGTACTCTACTTCTGCTGCGCGCTCTCGGTAGCGATTTTTCCACGCTTTGATCTGTACTCTTCCTGGCGCGGGCGTTCGCTGACCCTACTTTCTGGCCATGCAGCGTTGGCACTTATGGTCGTGCTGACGATGGGCGTGTTGTTCGGCTTCTTGATACACCAACTCGGTGACTTATCTCGGCTGTGGATGATCACCTGGTACCTCCTTTCGGTATCCGCATTGGTGCTATCTCGCACGCTACTGTATTCCGCGCTATCCAATCTGCGAGAAAGTGGCTTGAATAGCAAGCGAGTGGTCATGGTTGGCTACGGAAGCACCGGGCGTGAGCTGCATCGTCGCGCACTTGAGCAGCAATGGACAGGCTATACCGTGGTCGCCACCTTTGATAGCGATGGCTGTGCGCCACTGGATGCACGCATCGAACCCTTGAGCGGTGTGGATGAGATACCAGAAGCAGTCCAGCGCCATCAAGCACATGAAGTGTGGATCACGCTGCCACTGGCTGAATCTGCGAAGCTTCAGCAATTGCAGGCGCTGCTGAGTAACGCACTGGTCGACGTGCGTTGGGTGCCCGATGTGGCCGCCATCAGCATGCTGTCCTTTCGAACCATAGAGTTTCTTGGCATGCCGGTAGTCGAGCTGAATCATGCGGCTAGCAACGGCTTGCTCGGTATCGCCAAGGAGATTTTCGACCGCCTGTTCGCGGCGACGGTGCTGTTAGTGCTGGCACCATTGTTTATAGCGATCGCTATCGCGATCAAGGCCACATCGCCGGGGCCGGTGTTCTTTCGTCAGCCGAGGCTGGGTCTAAACGGTCGACAGTTTCACGTGTTGAAGTTCCGCAGCATGAAGCTGCATCAGGAACATGGAAAACTCACGCAGGCCACCAAGCATGATCTTCGCATCACACCCATCGGTCGCTTCCTTCGCCGTACCAGCCTGGATGAGCTTCCCCAGTTCTTCAACGTCCTGATGGGTGATATGTCTGTGGTCGGACCGCGCCCGCATGCGCTGTTACACAATGATTTGTACAAGAACAAATTGACGATGTACATGCAGCGGCATCGCGTCAAACCGGGCATCACTGGATGGGCGCAAATTAACGGCTATCGCGGTGAGACGGATACCGAAGAAAAAATGGCCCGCCGTATCCAGTTCGATCTGTACTACATACAGCACTGGTCGTTCTGGATGGATATAAAGATTATCGTTTGGACCGCGTTCAAGGGATGGACCAACAAAAACGCGTACTGAAGCGGCCGCATACTTCCAACACCTCTTCGAAGGACAAGCATCAATGCATCCATGCCCCCTGGTGCCAGTCGTGCTCTGCGGCGGCTCCGGCACACGGCTCTGGCCGCTGTCACGCGAGAGCTTTCCGAAGCAATTCCTGCGTCTTCAGGGAGAGCACAGCCTCCTCCAACAGACCTTGCTGCGATGCGAAGGCTTGACCAACGCAGCGCCGTTGCTGTTGACTGGTGACGCAACACGCCACATCGTCGCAGATCAACTGGCCGACATAGGTATTCATGACGCCTTGCTGATGCTGGAACCAATGCAGCGCGGCACCGCTCCTGCCCTCGCCTGCGCAGCCTTACAACTAATGCGCGAGCACGGCGATGCACTCATCCTCGTGCTGCCGTCCGACCATGTCATACGCAACCAACAGGTATTTAAACAAGCGGTGAGCAAGGCCGCCACTGCGGCACGTGAAGGACTTCTAATGAGTTTCGGCATATGGCCGACCGCGCCCGAGACCGGGTATGGCTATCTTCGGGTCGGCGAGGAACTCGCCGATGGCACCTATCGTATCAACGCCTTTCTGGAGAAGCCTGACCGGCAGGCGGCGCAAGCTCTGATCGACACTGGCCACTGCTACTGGAACGGCGGTATGTTTGTTTTCAAAGGTAGCCAACTACTCCACGAGCTAGACCAGCATGCACCGGCTGTGATGAACGCTTGCCGCGAAGCCTTTGAAAAATCGTCGGTCATTTCACATTGCATTCGGCTGGAAGCCCAAGCCTATTCAGATAACCCTGACATTTCTATCGACTACGCAGTCATGGAGCGCACCTCAAGAGCAGCGATGGTCGTGCTGGATGCCGGCTGGTCTGATATCGGCTCCTGGGCATCGGTATGGGAGAGCAACGACCATGATCCGAGCGGGAACTCAGTGCATGGCGATGTGCTGATTGATGATTGCCATCACTGCCACATTCATTCAGAAAATCGTCTGGTAGCCGCGATCGGCCTGAACGATATCGTCATCGTCGACACCGACGACGCGTTGCTGGTGCTACCGAAATCGCGGGCGCAAGACACTCGCCAGATCGTCAAGCAGCTGCATACCCGTCAGCGCACAGAGGCTAGCACGCACCGGAAAGTGATGCGCCCCTGGGGTCACTATGAGTCGATTGATCAAGGATCACGCTTTCAGGTGAAGCGCATTACCGTGATGCCGGGAGCGAAGCTGTCAGTACAAATGCACCATCACCGTGCCGAGCACTGGATCGTGGTATCGGGAACTGCACGCGTGACTGAGGGCGATAAGGACTACCTACTCACTGAAAATCAAGGTACTTATATTGGCACCGGCATCATTCATTCGCTCGAGAACCCCGGAAAGATTCCACTCGAACTAATCGAAGTACAGTCCGGTAGTTACCTCGGCGAGGATGACATTATCCGCATCAATGACATCTATGGCCGTTGCTGATGACCTTGCGCGCACGTTGGCTAGCGCCACTGGCAGGGTTCTTTCTGCTCATGATCGGAATCGGATCTATACCCGGCGAAGCGAATTCCCTATCTGATCGATTTGGCGACAAGTGGTTGCATACGCTGGCGTATGGCTTCATGTCATTACTGTGCTTCCATGCACTGGTCGCTAGACCGCTAATGCGCGTGCTGTTTACTGTGGCCACGATCGCACTGCTGGGCATCATTGACGAATCCATACAGTCATTTCTGCCCTACCGCAACGCCTCCATCACTGACTGGTGTTTTGATATCGGCTCTGCCGCCATCGTTGCGACCACGCTCATGTTGCTCGACAGGTTAACCTCCTCAACGGAATCTCATGCGAAGAATTTGTAAGGCTATTTTCCCGGTCGCCGGATTAGGTACGCGCTTCCTACCAGCCACCAAGGCCAGCCCGAAAGAGATGCTGCCGGTTGTCGACAAACCATTAATTCAATATGCGGTAGAGGAAGCGATAGAAGCCGGTATTACCGATATGATTTTCATTACCGGTCGTAACAAGCGCGCCATTGAGGATCATTTCGACAAGGCCTACGAACTAGAAGCCGAGCTCGAGGCGCGACAAAAGAGCGATCTGCTTCAAGCGATACAACGCATCAAACCGGATAACGTGCAGTGCTTCTATGTACGACAGTCCGAGGCTCTGGGACTTGGGCATGCCGTATTGTGCGCGGAGCGGCTGGTACAGAATGAGCCATTTGCGATCGTTCTGGCTGACGATCTGCTCGATGCCGATGTCCCGGTGCTTAAGCAGATGGTTGATCTGCACCGACACTATGGCAGTAGCATCGTTGGTGTAGAGGCGATCCCACTCGAGCAGAGTAGTGCCTATGGCATTGTCGAAGGTCGGCCGGTGGCAGACCGGCTGCTGAAGCTGGATGGCATTGTAGAAAAGCCGGCACCACAACATGCTCCTTCGAATATCGGTGTTGTAGGACGGTACATCCTGACGCCATCAATCTTCCGCCACCTACGCAAACTCATCCCCGGCGCTGGTGGAGAGCTTCAGCTGACCGATGCGATCGCGCAGCTGATCCAGTCCGAAGCCGTGTTGTCCTATCAATTCATCGGCAAGCGCTATGACTGTGGAACCAAACAGGGCTACCTGCAGGCCACTGTGGAATTTGCGCTCAAGCATGAGGAAGTATGTAAAGAATTTCGGGAATTTCTCAGGAATCAGCGTCTGGATACCTTGCCGCTGACTCCGGAGGAACCATTCATTGTTGCAGCCATGTCCTGAGACCATGCAGGGACACACACTACTCGTTACCGGCGCTACCGGTTACATAGGCTCGCATACCTGCGTCTGCTTGTTGCAGGCGGGCTGGCAGGTGATCGCCATCGATAACTTCAGTAATAGCTCACCGAAAGTTATCGAGCGTATTGCACAGATCACAGGACGCTCACTACCCTTCTATGAGATCGACGTACGTGATTGCGCATCGCTGACACGGCTGCTTCAGCGTGAAGCGGTGTCAGCGGTGATTCATTTCGCCGGACTGAAAGCCGTCGGCGAATCAGTCTCTCATCCACTCGACTATTACGACAATAATGTCTGTGGCAGTGTGTCACTGCTACGTGTGCTGCACCATCAAGGGGTGCGCAAGCTGGTGTTCAGCTCATCAGCAACCGTGTATGGCGATCCGGCTTGCGTACCAATTAGCGAAGATGCGCCGACATCAGCGACAAACCCTTACGGCAGAACCAAGCTGATGGTCGAGCAAATGCTCGGCGACCTCGCTACGTCTGATTCCGAATGGCGCATTGCGACGCTACGCTACTTCAATCCGGCCGGCGCTCATCACAGCGGACTCATCGGCGAAGACCCGCTAGGACCACCCAACAACCTGATGCCCTATATCGCGCAGGTCGCGGTTGGCCGTCGCCCCTATCTATCCATCTTCGGCAATGACTACCCGACCGCCGACGGTACCGGCGTACGTGATTACATCCATGTGATGGATCTGGCTCGCGGTCATCTGGCAGCGCTGGAACGTTTATTCCTGCATGAAGGCAGCTTTACCGTGAATCTCGGTACAGGACAGGGTGTGAGTGTGCTGCAGGCCGTGACTGCATTTGAGCGTGCCTGCGGACGCGCTATACCCAAGCGGGTCGCACCCCGGCGTCCTGGTGACGTCGCGACCTGCTACGCATCTCCGACGCGAGCACAAGATTTGCTCGGGTGGCGCGCGGAGCAGGATCTCACGCAGATGTGCGATGACCACTGGCGCTGGCAGAGCCGCTATCCGGAAGGCTATTGACCGACACCAATTGAGCCTGTCTCGCCTGCGCGCCCGCAAGAGGGAGCGCCACAGCAACGACACAATGCATGCCTGACCACTACTCCTCACGAATATGATTCCTAATGAAGCGATGCAGGGACCAAATGGCAAAGTCGCGCTGGTGACTGGGGTGACCGGCCAGGATGGCGCTTATCTGTCTGAACTGCTGCTGTCCAAAGGCTATGTCGTACACGGTATCAAGCGACGCGGATCGCAATTTAATACCAATCGTATTGACCACTTATATCAGGATCCGCACGAATCAGGACGACGCTTCATACTGCATCATGGCGATATGACTGATACCGCATCGCTGATTCGCGTTGTTCAGCAATCGCAGCCTGACGAGATCTACAACCTTGCCGCACAAAGCCATGTCGCCGTATCTTTTGAAGAACCGGAATACACAGCGAACTCAGATGCCCTCGGCACCTTGCGTCTTCTGGAGGCGATCCGCATCCTCGGTCTGGAGAAAAAAACACGTTTCTATCAAGCTTCTACCTCAGAGCTCTACGGCAAGGTACAAGAGGTTCCGCAACGCGAGAGCACGCCCTTCTATCCGCGCAGTCCCTATGCCGCTGCCAAGCTGTACGCCTACTGGATCACGGTGAATTACCGTGAAGCCTACGGCCTATTTGCGTGTAACGGCATTCTGTTTAATCATGAATCAGCCTTGCGAGGAGAAACCTTTGTAACGCGCAAGATTACACGTGGTCTGTCGCGTATCGTGCTCGGCCTTCAGGACTGTCTTTATCTTGGCAATCTCGACTCACACCGTGATTGGGGCCACGCACGCGATTACGTCGAAATGCAATGGCTGATGCTGCAACAGCAGACACCTGAAGACTACGTTATCGCCACTGGCAAGCAGAGCAGCGTGCGTGACTTCGTGAATATGGCCGCTGGCACACTGGGTATCCGTCTTTGCTGGAAAGGGAGCGGCATCGAAGAGATGGGCATTGTCGAATCGACCGGCGAACATCAGGGATTGCGGCCCGGTCAGGTTGTCGTGCGCGTTGACCCCCGCTACTTCCGTCCGACCGAGGTTGAGACGCTGCTCGGCGATGCCGGGAAGGCACGCGAACAACTGGGTTGGGTTCCGCGCACCGCACTCCACGATCTAGTTCGGGAGATGGTGGAGGCTGATCTGGCGGCGGCTCGCAAATACGCGCTGGTCACAAGTAATGGCTTTCAGGCCTTCGCGCATCATGAATAAGCGAGAGCGCGTCTTCGTCGCCGGTCATCGCGGCATGGTCGGCTCCGCGCTGGTGCGAGCGCTGCGCGAAACGTCCGGGTGCGAGCTGATTCTGCGTAGCCATGACGAACTCGATCTATGCGACACGCCGCAGGTCGACGCATTCTTTTCCCAGGCTGCTATTGATACCGTATATCTGGCTGCAGCACGGGTCGGGGGCATTCATGGAAACCACCACTTTCCTGCTGAGTTCATACGGCAGAATTTGCTGATCGAG
>CAZXRS010000110.1:0-7127 GCA_964642635.1 uncultured Bifidobacterium sp.
CTGATGTCTGACCTTTCGCATCCACTTCGATCTCGCCGTGCTTCGACAGCGCGACTGTGCCCTTGAGCCAGTCCGTATTCGGTAACAAGCCAATCTGTACGAAGATACCTTCGAGCTCGATCGCTTTCGATTCGCCGCTCTTGCGATCGGTGTAGCGCATGCCGTTAACCTTAGTGCCGTCGCCAGTCACTTCCGTGGTTTGCGCATCAGTGATCACGGTCACATTGGACAGGCTGCGCAGCTTGCGCTGCAAGACTTCATCGGCGCGCAGCGTCGAGGCAAACTCAAGCAGCGTCACATGACCAACGATACCGGCGAGGTCAATCGCAGCTTCGACACCCGAGTTGCCTCCACCGACAACCGCTACACGCTTGCCTTTGAACAGCGGTCCGTCGCAGTGGGGGCAATAGGCCACACCTTTGTTACGGTATTCCTTCTCGCCCGGTACGTTCAATTCGCGCCAGCGTGCGCCGGTCGCAAGAATCACCGACTTCGCCTTCAGGCTTGCGCCGCTTTCAAGTTGTACTTCAATCACATCGCCGGGAATCAAGCCCGCAGCACGCTGCAGGTTCATCACGTCGACGTCGTATTCATTCACATGCTGCTCGAGTGCCGCAACCAGCTTCGGCCCTTCGGTTTCTTTCACGGAGATGAAGTTCTCGATACCCATCGTATCGAGTACCTGACCGCCGAAGCGCTCAGCCACCACACCGGTGCGGATGCCTTTGCGTGCCGCATAGATCGCTGCCGATGCACCGGCTGGACCGCCGCCGACGATCAATACATCGAATACATCTTTCTTCGCGATCTTCTCGGCAGCACGTGCGACAGCGCCCGTATCCAGCTTGGCAAGAATCTCTTCAAGCTCCATACGGCCTTGGCCAAAGTGCTGGCCATTCATAAAGATGGTCGGTACTGCCATGATCTTGCGTTCGTTCACTTCCTCCTGGAACAACGCGCCGTCGATCATCGTGTGACGGATGTTCGGATTGATCACCGACATCAGATTCAGCGCCTGTACCACCTCCGGGCAGTTCTGGCACGACAGGGAGATGTACGTCTCGAATACATATTCGCCTTCGAGATGGCGAATTTGCTCGATCACGTCATCACCGGTTTTTGGGGGGTGGCCGCCTACTTGCAACAGTGCCAGAACCAGTGATGTGAATTCATGACCCATCGGAATGCCAGCGAAACGCACGCCCATGTTGCTGCCCGCGCGGTTCAGGGCGAACGAGGGCTTGCGCTCGTTGTCATCATGAGATTCGCGGTAGGACAAACGCGTCGACAGTACAGTGATTTCCTGCAGCATCGCACGCATCTCCTGTGACTTCTCGCTGTTATCGAGTGACGCAGTAATCTCGACATCGTGGGTAAGTTTGCCGAGATAGGCTTGCAATTGATTTTTAATGGCGGCGTCCAGCATGATGGCCTCTTGAGCTTGATGGATTCGGTGGGGCACCGCTTGCGCGGTGCCCGGTACTGCACGGGTACTACGTCGGAGGAGAAACCGGATTAGATCTTGCCAACCAGGTCGAGCGAGGGTGCCAGGGTCTCAGCGCCCGGGGTCCACTTCGCAGGGCACACCTGACCGGGGTGAGCAGCCACGTATTGTGCAGCCTGCACTTTGCGCAGCAGCTCTTTGGCGTCGCGACCGATACCGTCGTCATGGATTTCGCACAGCTTGATCTGGCCTTCTGGATTTATCACGAAGGTGCCACGCAGTGCGAGGCCGGCTTCTTCGATCATCACGTCAAAGTTGCGGGTGATCGCGCCGGTCGGATCGCCGAGCATTGGGTACTTGATCTTGCCGATCGTGTCCGACGTGTCGTGCCAAGCCTTGTGCGAAAAATGCGTATCGGTGGACACAGCGTAGATCTCTACGCCGAGCGACTTGAAGGTGTCATAGTGGTCAGCCAGATCGCCCAGCTCTGTCGGGCAGACGAAGGTGAAGTCGGCCGGATAAAAGAACACGACAGACCACTTGCCCTTGAGGTTCGCTTCGGTGACTTCGACGAACTTGCCGTTGTGGTAGGCCTGAGTCTTGAAAGGTTTGATGGTGGTATTGACGAGTGACATGCTTTTTCTCCTATGGGTTGGTCAGCAGACGATCGAATCATAGGGCCCCACTATCGATTCGTAAATTTGATAGTTTTTATCGATCGAATAGTTGGAGGCTATGAAGCGGGAAGATTTGATAGCGCTTGCTGGGGGTGGGAAGGGGGACGTCACGGCGAATCCGCTAATGAGTCGAGCGACCCCACGTGGTCCAGCGCATAGGTCGGAAAACACTAGGGCATAGCCGAGCGATATTCGGTTAATCCGAAGTCGGTCTCCTTTCTAATCCTATTTTTCTACGGAGCCGAAATCCCTAGAATCTGCCGTGCAATAACGTATCCGGCGGACGTCTCTCCGCCAGCCATTGGAGGATGTATGAAAAAGTTCTTGATGACACTGATGATTGGATTGCTAGGCGTGACTGTCGTCATGTCCGGCGCGGAAGCCAAGCGACTGGGCGGCGGCGGATCCATCGGCAAGTCATCGCCGAGTTTCAGCCGGCAGTATTCGCCTTCACAGGGCCCGAACCAGATGGCTCCCGCCCCCCGACCTGCACAGCCTGCCGCACCGGCATCCAGCCCGTGGAAAGGTATCGTCGGCGGTGCATTACTTGGCCTCGGCCTGGGTGCGCTGTTCTCACACCTCGGCATGGGCGGCGAGATCGCCGGCATGCTCGGCACCTTGCTGACCTTTGGCCTGATCGCACTGGCTGTGATGTTTGCCATGCGGATGTTTGCGCGCAAGGCATCGCCAGAACCGGCGTATGCCGGACCGATGGCACGGGAAATTACGCCGGACGCCGCGCCAGATAAGCCACGCACTCCAGAGATCGGCTCCAATCTCGGCGGTGGCTCACCAGCGGCGTGGCAAAACGCACAGACACCCACAGTGCCCGAGGGTTTTGACGTGGACGGATTCCTGCGCCACTCAAAAACGCATTTCATCCGCATGCAGGCCGCGTGGGATAGGGCCGATATCGAAGATATTCGGGAATTCACTACGCCGGAGATGTTTGCTGAATTGAAGATGCAGCTCATCGAGCGTGGCGCGTCGCCCAATCACACTGACGTCGTATCTTTAGATGCAGAAATGCTTGGTGTAGAAACCAATAGCTATGAGCATGTGGCCAGCGTGCGCTTCCACGGCATGATTCGTGAGGCGAATCATGCGCCGACCGAGCCATTCAGCGAGATCTGGGTGTTGACCAAGCCCGTTGCAGGCAATCAGGGCTGGCTGCTGGCCGGACTGCAACAAGCCTGAAAGCCGGGTACTGACGGCAAGAGTCTGCAATAATTGTCGTCAGCAAAGGCCGCTCGCGGAATAGCGAGCGGCCTTTTTCATGACCGAAAAAAGAAAAAACGATGGCAGAGAACCACCGCGAATACCGCAACAACCCCTTGATTGCCTCTTATGTATTGGCCGCCTTCGCGCTGCTGCTGGTTTTGCATGCGGGACTGTTGGCTGCGCTGTACTCGGGCCTGCTAGTCTACGCCCTGGTCCATCTGGCTACGCCTCCGCTTAGCCGTCGTATCGGAAGCCGTCATGCTCGCGTTATCGCAGTGACGACCCTCGGAACGCTCATCGTGTTCGCTTTAACGTTGGCTATCTGGCTCATCTTGTCCTTTTTCCTATCGGATGCAGGCAGTCTGCCGGTACTACTAAAGCGGATGGCCGATTTGATCGAGCAATCAAGGCATCAGATACCGCCGTGGATCGCATCACACTTGCCTGAAAGCGCCGAGGCGCTGCAGCAGCTGCTGACCGAAGCGATGCGCGAGCACGCTGCACAAGCGACGCACCTTGGCCAGGAAACCGGGCGGCTGCTGGTGCATCTACTGGTTGGTATGGTCATCGGAGCAATGGCTGCGTTGTACGACACCACGAAGGTGCATGATTTCAAGCCATTGTCAGCCGCATTGCATCAGCGCATCGTGCGCCTGCACGATGCGTTCCGCCAGATCGTATTTGCACAAGTGCGCATCGCTGCGATCAATGCCACCTTCACCGGCATCTTCTTAGCCATTGCGTTTCCTATGGCCGGCGTGCACCTGCCGTTTGTGAAAACGATGATCGTGATCACCTTCATCGCAGGGCTATTGCCAGTCATCGGCAATCTGATATCCAACACCGTCATTGTGATCGTCAGCTTGTCGCATTCACTACCGACTGCAGTGGTTGCGCTGCTGTTCCTGATCGTCATTCATAAACTGGAGTACTTCCTCAACGCAAAAATCATCGGCAGCCAGATTAACGCGCGCGCCTGGGAACTCCTTACGGCGATGTTGTTGATGGAGTCCCTGTTTGGCATTCCTGGCGTGATCGCCGCGCCAGTGTTCTACGCCTATATCAAGAACGAACTATCAACGGCACAACTCGTGTGATTTCAGCGCTGATCCGTTTCCTTCTCTTCAGCTAGTGACGCGATGATCTCCGACGGGCGGGTTGAACGCTTTCGCATGCGCAGATTAAGCATCTCTACCACTAGCGAAAACGCCATGGCCGAATAGATGTACCCCTTGGGCACATGGGTACCGAAGCTCTCAGCAATGAGTACGAGTCCAATAGCCACCAGGAACGCAAGCGCTAGCATCTTGATGGTTGGATGCGCGGATACAAAGCGACCAATGGCGCCAGCAAATAGCATCATCAACCCAACCGACGCAACAACGGCTGCAACCATCACCGCGATATGCTCGACCATGCCGACCGCTGTGATGATCGAATCTAGCGAAAACACCAAGTCGATCAACATAATCTGCACAATGATCGAAGCGAATGCGGCATGAGCGCTGCCTTTTTTAGACGAGTGCGAACCCTCAACGGTCTGATGAATCTCGCCCACGCTTTTCCAGAGCAAGAACAGGCCGCCGCCCAGCAGAACTAAGTCGCGACCCGAAAAGCCTTTGCCAAGGACGTCGAAGAGCGGCTCGGTCATGCCGACGATCCACGCCAGCACCAACAGCAATCCAAGCCGCATGAACATCGCCGCAAACAAGCCAAGCTTGCGCGCAAGCTCGCGTTGAGCAGGCGGTAGCTTGTCGACCAGGATTGAGATGAAAATTACGTTGTCGATGCCAAGCACCAGTTCTAGCGCGGTCAGGGTTGCGAATGCGATCCAGTTATGGGGATCGAACAGCAGTTCAAGCATGGAATGCTCCGATGAGGGTTCACGTGACAGAATTGTAACGAGCTACAGCATTCCCGTGAGCCAAACGCCTTCGCAAAATCCGGGAGATAATCAGATAATTACTTCGTTTATCTGGAAGATCAAATAGATGAGCCTGAATTTTCGCCATTTGCACTACTTTTGGGTCGTAGCCAAGGAAGGCAGCATTACGCGCGGTGCCGAGCGACTGGGTCTGGCCATTCAGACCGTGAGCGCGCAGCTCACCTTGCTGGAACAGGCGCTTGGTAAAGCACTTTTTAAGCCTCAGGGCCGGCGGCTGGTCTTGACCGAGGCGGGCCAGGTAGCGCTGCGCTACGCCGATCAGATCTTCCTGCTCGGTGAGCAAATGCAAGAGGATCTCGCCAATATCGATGTCGAGCGCGTTATACGCCTAACTGTCGGCATCTCTGATTCACTGCCCAAGCTAATCGCTTCTCGCTTGCTGGATGCGGCGCTGGCATTACCGCAGCGGGTGAGACTGGTCTGCTATGAAGAGCAGTTCGAGTCACTGTTAGGAAAGCTCTCGGTGCACAAGCTCGATGTCATGCTGACTGACCGTCCGGTACCGCCCGGTTCATCGCTGCGGGTATTCAGCCACCTGCTCGGCGAGACACAGATCAGCCTGTTCGCGCTGCCAGAACTGGCCAAAAAATATAGTAAGCAGTTTCCGAAAAGTCTTAACGGCGCGCCACTGCTGCTGCCGACCCGAAACAATGCAGTGCGAGGCCGCATTGATAACTGGCTGGAGATGAATGAGCTTCGTCCGGAAATCATCGGTGAATTCGACGACAACGCACTGTTACACACCTTCGGGCGTGCTGGTCGAGGTCTTTTCCCAGCCCCATCAGTGCTGGCCAAGGATGTTCAAGATCAGTTCGGTGCAGTTGAAGTCGGTGCGATGACTCAGGTGCGTGAACAGGTGTATGCGATCTCGAATGAACGCAAAATCAAACATCCCGCCATCGAGGCTATCCTGAACGCTATGCACACCGATGTGTTCTGAGCAGATAAAAAAAGCCGGCAGTGCCGGCTTTGAGAACACGCTACAACGAGATCAGTACTGATCCGAGATCCAGTGAGCAAGGTTGATCATGTCTTCTTCTGACAGGGTCTGTGCAACACTGGTCATATTGCCGGCATCGTTGGTACGCTCGCGCGCCTTGAATGCCTTGAACTGATTGATGACATATTCCACCTGCTGCCCGGCCACGCGCGGGACTTCATTCTGACCTTTCATGCCGCCCAGATGGCACATGGCGCACAGCGTCTCTTCGGCCTTCTTTGCGCCAGCTGTAACGCGCGCAGGTTCTGTTTTGAAGCCCGTACGCGCCTGCTTCTGCTGCGAGAAGTATGCAGCGAGGTCTAGCATGTCTTGCTTTTCAAGGCCAGCGGCGATGGCTGACATCATCGCGTTCTTGCGGCGACCTTCTTTGTAGTCCTTCAGCTGCAGGTAAATGTATCGATCAGTCTGACCAGCGAGTACTGGAAACATACCCGCCTGAGAATTTCCGTTCGGGCCGTGGCACGCGACACAGGCCTCAGCCTTTTGCTTGCCCGCTTCGACATTCTGCGCATGCGCAGTCATGCTGACTGCGAAGAATGCCACCAAGGCGGTTATTGCTGCTCGAAATTTCATGACAAAACTTTCATTCGCTGATTGGAATAAAAAAGAGGCTGCCCTCAGGCAGCCTCCCTTGTACAGCCACTAAATTACAGCGCGAACACGAAAACGCTGTTGCCGCGCTTGAAGTCCAGCTGAGTGTTACCACCAGCAGCCACGGCGATGTACTGCTTGCCGTTGACGGTGTACGAGGTCGCCGGAGCATTCACGCCCGCGCCGCACTGGTACTGCCAGAGGACCTTGCCGGTCTTCGCGTCATAGGCCTTGAACCAGCCATTGCCC
>CAZXRS010000111.1:0-7092 GCA_964642635.1 uncultured Bifidobacterium sp.
GGCCACCTTTTCGAGCACGCCGACGGCGACCTTGAACACGGCCTGACCGTCCATAGTGAGGAATGCGCTGCCGGATACACCACCTGAATTCACATGACCCGGTACGCACAGAATATCGGTGTGACGGCCATCTGCATGCAGTTTGCTCGCCAGTATGCCGGGCTGCTCCGACGCTTCAAGCACGACTGCGCCGGCACCGTCGCCAAACAGAACGCATGTAGTACGATCGTTAAAATCAAGAATGCGCGAGAACACTTCTGCGCCAATCACCAGCGCACGCTTGTGCATGCCGGTTTTGATGAAGCTGTCCGCAGCGGCCATCGCGTACACAAAGCCGCTGCATACGGCCTGCACGTCGAGCGCAGCGCAATGATTAGTGATGCCGAGCTTGCGCTGCACCACACAGGCTGTGCTAGGAAATCCGCCGAGATAATCGGGCGTGGATGTCGCGAGAATAATCAGATCGATGTCGTCCGGCGTGAGCTTGGCCATCTGCAGAGCGTTCTGCGCTGCGGTGAACGCGAGATCACTCGACAGCACGCCGTCATCCGCAAAGTGACGCGCCGAGATACCGCTGCGCGACACGATCCACTCGTCCGATGTTTCCAAGCCCTTCTCCGCCAGCATGGCTGCCAGATCATGGTTGCTTAGACGACGCGGTGGCAGGCAGCTGCCCGTACCGGTAATGCGGGAATAGGTGCTCATGCAGTTTTTTGTTCGTTGGTATCAGACGAGGAGGCAGACTGCGGGATGAGTTCTGCGATCGAGGTCTCTATGCGCGACAGCACATCATGACGCGCCGCCTCAAACGCACGACGGATCGCCCATTCAAAACCGTAGGCGCTCTCGCCACCATGGCTCTTGAACACAAGCCCGCGCAGACCAAGCAAGCTCGCGCCATTGTAGCGGGATGGATTAAGACGCTGCGAAATATTCTTCAGCGCGCGTTGCGCGAGCATGGCGCCCAGCATATTCAGCCAGCCTTTTTTCAGCTCGCTGACCAGCACACCTTTAATCAGGCGACCAAGACCTTCAGCGGCTTTCAGCGTCACGTTGCCAACGAACCCGTCACAGACCACGATGTCAGTCGTGCCTTCGAAAATGTCATTGCCCTCGACGTTGCCGTAGAAATTGATCAGGCCCTTGTCGTGGTCAGCGCGAAGCAGCTCGGCAGTCTGCTTGACCAGCTCATTGCCCTTGATATCTTCTTCGCCGACGTTCAGCAGGCCCACGGTCGGACGTGCATGGCCTTCGACCGCGGACACCAGCGCAGAACCCATGAGCGCGAACTGGTGTAGATGCAATGGCTCGCAATCGACGTTAGCACCGAGGTCAAGCACATAGGTTGGACCATCCTTCTGGTTTGGCAGGATGGTGCAAATTGCCGGGCGATCGACGCCAGCCAAAGTTTTGAGTAAGTAGCGAGACACCGCCATCAGCGCGCCCGTGTTGCCGGCGGAGACGCAGGCATCCGCCGCGTCTTCTTTGACTTGCGTGATCGCCACGCGCATCGAGGAGTCTTTTTTCCGACGCAGGGCAACCTCGAGCGAATCATCCATCTCGACCACTTCGGTCGCGTGAATGACGCTCAGTCGCGGATGATGTTGCGCACCCAGCTTCTCCAGCTCGGCGCGAATAGCGTCCTCGCGGCCGACCAGCAGCAAGTGTGCGTCGGGTTCGCGATGGGCGAAGGCTACAGAAGCGGGAACGGTGACTGAGGGGCCGTGGTCGCCGCCCATACAGTCAATGGAGATCCTGATGGTCATGATCCGGATAGGTTGATGTGCTCACACCGCGAGACCATGACCTGATGACTTTGTTCGCGCATACAAAAACGGCGCAAGCGTTGGGGCTTGCTGCCGGTTTGTGGGGATGCTGTGCGTACAGTGCTCGTAAAAGCGGGAAGTCGCGACGAATTATTCGTCGTTCTTCGTCTTCAGGACCTTGCGGCCACGGTAGAAGCCATTCGGGCTGATGTGATGACGCAGATGCGTCTCGCCCGTGGTCGGCTCGATCGCGGTTGCCGGCGGGGTCAGGAAATCGTGCGAACGATGCATACCGCGCTTCGACGGGGTCTTTTTGTTCTGTTGGACGGCCATGTCTTGCTCCTAATTCGGTGAATCCAAAATTTTAACACAAGGGAACGGGAAATCCCTCACTACGGAAGCAATTTCCGCATTGACAACTTTTGCTCAATTCTTCAGCGTTTTCAGCACGGCGAACGGCGAATCTGGCTTGTCCGATACCGCCGTTGGCACCTCGCCGGGACAGCTTTCGTGCCGGGGGGACAGCGGCAATGAGAGCAGCACCTCATCCTCGACCAGCTGCAGCAGGTCGAGCGAGGCCGAACCGACGATCACGTCAATGCTGTCATCGTCGAGCCTTTCCTCGGTTTCATCGGCATCGGCCTCGTCGCGAGCCATGACCAGCACGGTTGTCGACGCCAGCGGCTGCCGGTAAGACGACAGGCAGCGCTGGCAAAGCAGGGAAACCTCGCCCTCCACGACCATGGTCAGCTGCGGAAAGCCCTTGGAATGGCGACCGCCCGCAAACGACCAGCGAATCTCGCCCCCACGGTCGGCAGTCTCTGTTGTCAGACGCGCAAAATCCGCCACCGGGGTCGTGCCGGACAACTGCTCATCCAAACGGCAAAACTCGAAGGCGTCGACCTGGTGGGCGCTCATGGCAGCGGGGGAATCCGGAAAATCCGCTATGATATCAGCGATTTAGCCTCATTCACACTGCTTCCTGTGTGCAACATCCTGCCTCCGCATGCCCACCCCTCCCCGCCTGATCCTCGCATCCAGTTCTAGCTACCGACAGGAATTGCTATCCAGGCTACGGCTGCCGTTCGACGCGATTCCACCCGATATCGACGAAACCCCGCTGGCCGCTGAATCGCCGCCCGCCACTGCTTTGCGGCTGGCCGCGGCAAAGGCCGAAGCGGTTGCGAATTCTGTGCGTGACGCGCTGGTGATCGGCTCGGATCAGGTAGCGACGCTGGATGGCGACCATATAGGCAAGCCGGGCAATCACGTAAATGCGCTCGCGCAGCTGCAAAAGATGCGCGGTCGCGAGGTCGTTTTCCATACCGCGCTGTGTCTGCTGGACAGCCGCCCCGACGCTCCGCAGCGCCTTCAGTTAGAGAATGTGCAGACCATCGTGCGCTTTCGCGATCTGCCAGATGCCGAGCTAGACGCTTATCTGCGTATCGAGCAACCGTATGACTGCGCAGGCAGCGCCAAGAATGAGGCACTGGGTATTGCGATCATCGAGAGTATCCGTAGCGACGACCCAAGCGCACTGACCGGCCTGCCACTGATCACCCTGACTTCCATGCTGCGCCGTGCGGGCGTGTCTTTTTTTACGGAATAAACCCATGGCTGGCACGCTCTACCTCATACCGAATTCTCTGGGCCCCGGATCACTGGAGTCCGTGATACCCGAACCGGTGCGAGCAAAGACTGCCAGCCTCGATTGCTTTATCGCTGAGAACGCCAAGACGGCGCGCGCATTCCTGAAAACAGTCGCCATCACGCACCCGTTGCAGACTGTGCTGCAGGAGATTCGCATCAGTGAACTGAATGTGAACACGCGTGCTGATGAACTACCGATGCTGCTTGAGCCGCTACTGCAGGGTACCGATGTTGGCCTGCTGTCGGAAGCCGGCGTTCCTGCGGTCGCAGACCCCGGCGCAGATCTGGTGCGGCTAGCGCATCAACAGGGGATTGCAGTCAAGCCACTGGTCGGTCCGTCATCGCTACTGCTTGCGTTGATGGCTAGCGGCTTGAACGGGCAAAGCTTTGCATTTCATGGCTACCTGCCGACCGATGTGAATGCGCGTGCTGCACGCATTCGTCAACTAGAGCAACGCTCGCAACAGGACAAGCAGACGCAGATTTTCATTGAAACGCCATATCGCAATGATGCGATGCTCGAAGCACTGGCGACGCATTGCTCAGCACAGACGCTGGTGTGCGTAGCGACCGATCTGACACTGGAGACGGAATCGGTGCGCACGGCTAGTGCGCAGCAATGGAAGAAGGACATTGCTACGGGGAAGATGCCGGAGTTCAGGAAGAAGCCGACGGTGTTTTTGATGCTGGCGTAAACAAACAGTGAATGGGGATGAATGAAAGCCACTGGATCCCGGCCTGCGCCGGGATGACTCATCAACGGGTATCGGCCTAAAAAACGTCGTCCCAGCGCACGCTGGGACCCATGAAACTAGCTAGATAAGATCAAGCGAGAACTTACCTCGCTTTCACCCAGTCGCTCCCCATCGTCTTCGCAAATCCCTCACCCACCGCTGCACCGAATTTCTTCAGCACGCGATCCGACAAGCCTTCACGCACGGTGTAGTCGATCACATCTTCGGCCTTGATCACGTCGCGCGCAACGCTATCGACGGTCCCCAGACCGTCAGCCAGTCCTAACCTGATCGCGGTATTGCCGGTCCAGAACAGCCCCGAGAAAATTTCTGGCGATGTCTTCAGACGTTTACCACGCCCTGCACGAACGGCAGAAATAAACTGCTGGTGAATCTCGTCCAGCATGGTCTGCGTGAATGCGCGATGTTTGGCGCTCTGCGGCTGAAACGGATCCATCATGGCCTTGTTCTCACCAGCGGTCATCAGACGCCGCTCGATACCGAGTTTGTTCATCAGGCCAGTAAAACCAAAGCTACTCATCAGCACACCAATCGAGCCGACAATGCTGCCCTGGCTCACATAGATACGGTCAGCCGCCGCCGCGATGTAATAGCAACCCGACGCACACATATCTTCGACCACCACATAGATCGGCTTTTTCGGATGCAGCGCGCGCAGTCGGCGGATTTCATTGTTCACGATGGCCGATTGCACCGGACTGCCTCCGGGACTATTCATGCGCATCACGATGCCGACGGAGCCCTCGTCGTTGAAGGCATCTTGCAGTGCAGACAAAATCGTTTCGGCAGAGGCGGTGGCACTGTCAGCGTCGATCTCACCCGTTACTTCGATCATCGCCGTGTGGCGCGTCGTCGGCGGTTTACCACCCCATTTCAGGTCCATGGCTGCGCCGATGGCGATGAGCGCGATAAACAGAACACCAATGCGGAACACATTGCGCCAGCGGCGGTTTGCACGCTGCTCATCCAGATAGCCCTGCGCGATCTTCTCAAGCGTCTCGTAAGGTATGACTGGGCGACCCGATGACGGGACTGCATTATTCTGTGGTGTGTTCAAATCGTCCATGATGTTCGGATTATTGTTAGCGTTCAGGCCAGCGCCGGACGGACATAGTCGTCCGGCTCCCAGTAAATCTTATTGTCTTTTTCCAGCGCGCGCAGCTTGTGCAGTTTACCGCCACGGCAGGGCCCGCCGGCGCAACGGCCCGTGTCCGGTTCGTAAAGCGCGCCATGGGTTGCACATACCAGATACAAACCACTCGATTCAAAGAACTCGCCCGGATTCCAGTCCAGTTCCATGGGCACGTGCGCGCAACGGTTCAGGTAGGCATGCGGTTCTGCGCCATAGCGCACCACAAAAGCGTTCCAATCCTCACCACCAGCCGTCACCGGAAAGCGAACCCCTGTGCCACCCTCGATCAAATCGGCCGCGTCGCAAATGTAAACGGGTTCGCTCATCTGCCCCGGTCACGCGTACTCATTCAACCAGGCATGCAGCTCGGCGATCGAGTCAGCACCGAATAGCGGCGAATGCGCGGCTAGCTCGCTCGCCGGATGCGCGCCGTAATGCACGCTAATCGCTGCGGCGCCGGCATTGCTCGCCATTTGCAGGTCATGGGTGGTATCTCCGATCATGACCGTGCGACTCATTTCCTGCCCGAGTTCGCGTGTGAGCTCTTGCAGCATTGCCGGATGCGGCTTGGAAAAGGTTTCGTCGGCACATCGGGTTGCATCAAACAGCGACATCACGCCGGCGGTTGACAGTGCGCGGTTCAGGCCCACCCGTGTCTTGCCGGTCGCTACCGCGATGAAATAACCCTGAGCTACGAGGTCTTCCAGCATTGCGCGCGCACCGTCAAACAGCGTCAACTGGTGATCCTGCGACAGGTAGTGATAGCGATAGCGCTCGGCCATCTTCGGATAATGGGTCGGATCGAGGTCCGGCATCGCAGCCTGCAGCGCATCCTGCAGACCTAGGCCGATCACATACGACGCTGACTTCTTGCTTGGCGGCGGCACGCCGATATCGCGTGCGGCAGACTGCATGCTCGCGATAATCGCGGACGTGCTGTCCATGAGTGTGCCGTCCCAGTCGAAGACGATCAGATCAAATTGTTTGCGTGGCATGGGTCAGCGAATCTCTGTGTCGGCAGTGGTGATAGGTTGCAGTGATTGAAGAAAGCGTAGGCATTCCGGCGGCAGCGGTGCTTCCACGTTCACCGTGTCGCCAGTTAACGGGTGCTCGAAGCCGAGGCGGTAGGCATGCAGGAACATTCGCTTCAACGCCACCCTGCTGCCGTCCGCTTTCTGCATCGCGCGGTTCAGTCCGAAATCACCATACTTGTCATCGCCAACGATAGGAAAACCCGTCGATTGCAAGTGAACACGAATCTGGTGAGTGCGGCCGGTCTTCAGTTCTGCTTCCAGTAATACATAGTCGCCGTATTTTCTCAATAAATTGAATACCGTGTGCGAGGGCTGTCCATCGGACTGCACGCGTACGCGGCGTTCACCATCTGGCGTCGTATATTTAAAGAGTGGAAGCTTGACGTGCTGGCGGCGGTTCGGCCAGTCGCCCTTGACCAGGGCCAGATACCGCTTGTCCATCCCGCCCAGACGAATCTGCTCATGCAAACCCGTGAGCGCGCTGCGCTTTTTTGCCAGCATCAGCACACCGGAGGTCTCGCGGTCGAGCCGATGCACCAGCTCAAGAAACTTCGCGGTCGGCCGCGATGCGCGTAGCTGCTCGATCACGCCAAAGCTAACGCCCGAGCCTCCGTGCACCGCGACGCCGGCGGGTTTGTCGATGATTAACAGCGCATCATCCTCAAGCAGCACGCGAAATTCGGCTGCTGGCGCCGTGGCGGGGTCGCGCTCGGCGATCCGCATCGGCGGCACCCTGACCAGATCGCCCTCGACCA
>CAZXRS010000112.1:0-7084 GCA_964642635.1 uncultured Bifidobacterium sp.
TTGTCGGCGCGGCGTTGGTTATCACGATTCTGATTATTTTCCTGCGCAACTGGCGCGCTGCGCTGATTGTTGCGACGGTCATTCCACTGTCGCTCATGTTCGCATTCATCTTCCTCGATGCGCGCGGCATTCCGGCGAACCTGATCTCGCTAGGTGCGGTTGACTTCGGCATCATCATCGATGGTGCGGTGGTGTTGGTCGAGGCGCTCATGGTGCGACTGACGCTGACCCAATTCGATCCGGGTCTGAATCAGGAAGCGACTGCGGCGCTGCGTGTTGGCCAATTGCGCCGTACTGTCGTTGAGATGGGGCATCCGATTTTGTTTGCCAAGGCAATCATCATCGTCGCTTTCCTTCCTATCTTCACCTTCCAGCGCGTCGAGGGAAAGATCTTTGCGCCGGTCGCGCTGACGCTCTCATTCGCGATTCTGGGTGCGGTGATTCTGACTATGACGTTGGTGCCCACCATGCTTGCCATCACGATGAGCAAAGACTCGATGGAGGAGAAGCATCTAGCATGGATGGATCGCCTGCAGCAAGGCTACCGGGATTTTCTAAAATGGGCGGCGGCACATCGCTTTGTTGTGGGTGTCGCATCGGCGGGCACGCTGGCGGTGACGCTTCTGCTATCACCCCTATTGGGGAGTGAGTTCGTGCCGAAGCTTGACGAGGGGAATATCTGGCTCACGATCACGCTTCCTCCTTCTACTTCGCTAGATGCCTCCAAAAATATTGAGCGTCAAGTCCGTTCAGTCCTACGAAGCTATCCTGAGGTGAAGAGCGTCATTGCCCAGGTTGGGCGTCCCGATGACGGTACCGATCCGAAAGGTCCCAATAACATTGAGATTCTTGCTGACCTGAAGCCTGCGGGTACTTGGCGTTTCAATGACAAGGAGTCCATGGTGGCGGACATGGGAAAAAAGATTCGCCGGATTCCGGGTGTGCCTACCAACTTCTCGCAGGTGATTCAGGATAACGTCGAAGAAGCTCTGTCAGGCGTGAAAGGTGAGATCGCGATCAAGGTGTATGGGCCAGATCTTGAAATTCTGACCGAGAAGAGCGAGCAGATTGCTACGATCCTCAAGAGCATACGCGGTGCCTCCGATGTGCAGGCGATTCGTATCAGTGGCCAGAGTGAAATTGACGTTTCTATTGATCGCGAGCGTATCGCTCGTCTGGGCATCAGTGTGGCCGATGCGAATGTCGCTATTCAGACTGCGCTAGCCGGCCTTACCGTGAATACGTTTTATGAAGGCGACAAACGCTTTGATGTGACGATTCGATTAAAAGAAGATTATCGCTATGCCGTTGATGACATCGGCCTGCTTCAGGTCTCTCTGCCGGATGGCCGAGGCACGGTAAGCCTTGGCGATATTGCTCATATCGCCGTCAGACAGGGTGCCGCACGTATCAGCCGCGAGGCGGGTGGGCGCATCGCGCTGGTGAAATCTAATTTGCTGGGTCGTGACCAGGGAAGTTTCGTCGCCGAAGCGCAGAAACGTGTGAAGCATGAGGTGGTACTTCCACAGGGCTATTCAATTACCTGGGGCGGTCAGTTTGAGAACCAGCAGCGCGCAGTGAAGCGGCTGGCCGTCATCGTCCCAATTACGATCCTGCTGATTTTTTCATTACTGTTCTGGGCGTTCAAGTCGGTACGCAAGGCGATGCTGATTATGATGATCGTGCCGTTCGCCATGATCGGCGGCATCATCGCTTTGGGTCTGGCGGGGCTGCATTTCTCGGTGTCGGCGGCAGTCGGTTTCATCGCCGTGGCCGGCATCTCAGTACAGAATGGTGTCATCATGGTCGAGCAAATCGTCGAGGTGCTGCACCGTGAGCGCAATGTGCTGGGCGCGGCGATCGAAGGTGCGGTGTCGCGCCTGCGGCCTATCCTGATGACGGCGCTGATGGCGGGCCTTGGTCTGCTGCCTGCCGCGCTCTCACATGGCATCGGCTCTGAAACTCAACGTCCGTTCGCCGCAGTGATCGTTGGCGGTATTGTGTCGGCAACGTTTTTCACCTTACTGTTGCTCCCGCTAGCCTATCCGTACTTCCATGAAAAGGCGGCCGAGATCATTCCACCGGCCAACCGCTGACCCTCTGGCACAATAGGAGTGTTTTATATGGCGGACCCGTTTATGCACGTTTTACTGGTGGAAGATGACCTGGTGCTGGCTGATGGCATCGCGCGTATTTTGCGCGGGCATGGCATGGTGGTTGATGTGGTCAACAATGGCGACGACGCCGATCGCGCGCTGACCTCGCGCGAGGTGTCGGTCGCCGTGCTTGATATCGGACTGCCCGGCATCGACGGTTTCGAGGTGGTGCGCCGGCTGCGGGCACGCGGCTCGACCATGCCGGTGCTGCTACTGACGGCTCGCGACGATGTGCAGGACCGGGTGCGTGGTCTCGAGATCGGCGCCGATGATTATCTGGTCAAGCCCTTCGCCGCGCCCGAACTGGTGGCACGCTTGAAGGCGCTGGTCAGGCGCAGTAATCCGCGCCCGGTGGATATGCAGGTCGCCGGCCTGCAGCTCGATCCGTTCTCGCGCCGTGCGACGGTCGATGGTCAGGTAGTCGAGCTTTCGGCGCGCGAATGGGCGGTACTGGAGTACCTGATGCAGAACGCGTCGCGCGTCGTCTCCAAGCAGCAGATCATCGATGCCATCCTGCCTTGGGGTGAGGAAGTGACGCTGAACGCCGTCGAAGTCTATGTATCGCGTATTCGCGCGAAGATCGCGTCGGCTGGAGTCACCATTAAAACCATCCGCGGCTTTGGCTACATGCTGGAGCCTGTGAACGCTCCATGATGCCAAAGGCGCCCAGTCTGCGCGCGCGGCTGCTGCAGTGGCTGGTGATTCCGCTGGTCGCGCTGAACCTGGTCGCTGCGGGTATCGCCTACTGGCTTGCATGGATACCTGCACAGACCGCTTTTGATCAAAGTCTGGTCGACACCGCGTGGGCGCTCGTGCCGCACATGCAGGAATCGGGCACCTCGGTTGAACTCAGTCTGTCACAGCAAGCCGAGCAGGTGCTACGCGTTGATCACTTTGATGAGGTGTATTTCGTCGTCCGCGACATGCATGGCCGTACGATCGCCGGCGACAGTGATTTCCCCGAGCTCAAGGAACCCGATAAGCTGAACGCCTATATCGCCTATCCGGCGGAGATGCGCGGTTTGACTGTGCGTGGCATTACCTTGCGCACCGTGGTGGGTGGTGAACCGATACTGATTGGTGTTGCGGAGACCCGGGTCAAGCGTGAGCAATTGAAGCTGCGCATTCTGTGGGCGCTGCTCGGTACCGAGCTCTTGTTGCTGCTGCTGGTAGTCGCCGTGATTCGCTGGGTGCTGACTCGCGGTTTCCAGCCTCTGCAAGCATTACGTGAGGATCTTGCTCGCCGACGTTCGGATGATTTATCTCCACTGACGATGGAAGCGACGCCACAGGAAATTGTGCCTTTCATACGCGCGATGAATGAACTGCTGAGACGTGCGCAGGATAGTTCTCGCGCCAAGCAGGATTTTCTGGCGAATGTCGCGCATCAGTTGCGTACGCCGCTGGCCGGATTCAAAGCGCAGCTCGAATGGCTACAGGAGCATCACCGTCGCGATAACGACACCGCTCACTCGACTGCGCTCATGCTTGCCTCGACCGACCGCATGGTGCGACAGGCCAATCAGTTGCTGGCATTGGCGCGCTCTGAACCGGGCGACTTCGAGCGACGTCGTCTCGGCCGGATTTCGCTCGACAAGCTGGTATCGGAATCGGTGCAGCAATTTGTCCAGCAGGCGGCCAAGAAGGATATTGATATTGGCTTCGATCTGCAGCCGACGGAAGTTCAGGGCGATGGATTTTTGCTGCGCGACCTGATCGACAATCTGGTCGACAATGCGATCCGCTATACGCAATCCGGCGGCGAGGTCACCGTGAGTTGCCTCACGGTGAATGGCTGTGGCTTACTAAAGATCGAGGATAACGGGCCGGGCATCCCCGATTCCGAAAAAGATAAGGTCTTCACACGATTCTACCGGCTAGATCA
Source organism: uncultured Bifidobacterium sp. (assembly GCA_964642635.1). GTDB lineage: Bacteria > Pseudomonadota > Gammaproteobacteria > Burkholderiales > Burkholderiaceae_D > Pernthalerella. The sequence continues at coordinate 4,042 of CAZXRS010000112.1, forward strand.
GACGCAGGCCGGCACTGGCATCGGGCTGGCAATTGTGCGCGATATCGCGATCGACCACGGCGCAAAGGTCAGTGTCACGACCGGCGTGGACGGACGCGGTACGGTCTTCAGCGTGGAGTTCCCATCGGTCGAGTAGCGCTTCCGGCTTTATAATCTCGGTCTTTACTGACCGGAGCGGAACTGTCCGCCACCCCGTGAGCTACAGCGTCAAAGAAATCTTCTACACCTTACAAGGCGAGGGCGCGCAAGCTGGTCGTCCGGCGGTGTTCTGCCGCTTCGCTGGTTGCAACCTGTGGAGTGGTCGCGAGGAGGATCGTGCCACTGCCGTTTGCCGCTTCTGTGATACTGATTTTGTGGGCACTGATGGCATCAATGGCGGTAAGTTTGTATCGGCAGAGCTGCTCGCGGCCGCGATTGATGCGCAATGGCCCACGGACAGACCGATGCGCAAGTATGTCGTCTTCACTGGCGGCGAACCGCTGCTGCAACTCGATGCCGGTCTGCTCGATGCCATGCATGCGTGTGGCTTTGAGGTCGCCATCGAGACCAATGGAACGCTGCCCATACCGCAGGGCGTCGACTGGATTTGTGTAAGCCCGAAAGAGGGCGCGGACCTGATCGTGAATCAGGGCGACGAGATCAAGGTCGTCGTACCACAAGACGGTCAGGACCTGGCTGCGTTCGAACGTCTGAATTTCGCGCATTACTTCCTGCAACCCATGGACGGACCGGACAAGCTGCGCAATACCGAACTCGCGATCGCTACATGCAAAAATAACCCGCAGTGGCGGCTGTCGATACAGACGCACAAGCTGCTGCAGATACCGTAATTGAAAGACACCATGTTAACCATTACCCGCAAGCTTGAATTCGATGCCGGACACCGGATCCCCGACCATAAGAGCCAGTGCCGCAACCTGCATGGTCATCGCTATACGCTAGAGATCACGCTGGTCGGCGATGTGATCGAGCAGGAGGGCAATTCGGATAACGGCATGATCATGGATTTCTCCGATGTGAAAGCACTGGCGAAACAGCATCTGGTCGATGTCTGGGATCATGCCTTCCTCGTCTATGTCAATGATGCTCCGGTGCGTGACTTCCTCGCATCGATACCGAACCACAAGACGGTGGTGATTGATCGTATTCCTACCGTCGAGAATCTCGCGCGTACAGCTTTTGACTTGCTGAAAGCTGCCTATGTCGATCACTACGGCACAGGCTTGAAGTTAAAGAAGCTGGTGCTGCACGAAACACCGAATTGCTGGGCCGAGATCAGTGCGGATGACTGACGAGGAATACATGCGTCTCGCACTGGCGGCCGCCGACAAGGCCAGGGTCGCGGGCGAGGTGCCCGTCGGCGCGGTCATCGTCAAAGAGGGCAAGGTCATTGCGACCGGCTTCAACCAGCCAATCGGCTGTCATGATCCAACCCATCATGCAGAAATCGCCGCCTTACGTGCGGCCTCCGAGGTACTGGGTAACTACCGTCTGCCCGGCTGCACACTGTACGTGACGCTGGAGCCCTGTGTGATGTGCGCCGGTGCGATGATGCACGCGCGGCTTTCCCGCGTGGTGTATGGCGCGGCGGACCCGAAAACCGGAGCCTGTGGATCCGTCGTGAATCTGTTTGCGGACGAGCGGTTGAACCATCATGCCGAAGTTCTTGGTGGGGTGTTGGCCGACGAATGCGGCACAATGCTGTCTTCTTTCTTTGCCGAGCGACGCCAGCAGGCTCGCGCTGACAAGCTATGACACGATCCCTGAACATCGGCGTGATTGCACCGAGCGGCTACGCGGCCGATACAGCAGCGTATCAACAGGGCCTTGAACGACTATGTTCGCTCGGGCACTCCGTGAAGGATTTCTCTGCCAGTTCGCCGAGATACCAGCGATTCGCCGCCACCGATGCCCAGCGCATTGAGCAGATTCATGCCGCAGCGCGCGATCCTGAGATTGAGCTGGTGATTGCGCTACGCGGCGGCTACGGACTATCGCGTTTGCTGCCCGCGATCGATTTCAAGTTGCTGGCTTCCAGCGGCAAGCGCTGGGTAGGTCACAGCGATTTCACCGCGCTGCAGCTGGGCTTATTGGCGACCACTGGCGCGACCAGCTTCGCCGGACCGATGATCTGCGATGACTTCAGTCGCGCCGATATCAGCGAGTTCACGCATCGCCATTTCTGGGATTGCGTGTTGTATGAGTCCTGTCGGATAGACGTTCCCGTGGCCGGAAACCCCTCGCTGCACGTGCAGGGCAAGCTGTGGGGCGGCAATCTTGCGATGCTCTGCCATCTCGCTGGCACGCCATGGATGCCGCAGGTCGACGGAGGCATCTTGTTCGTCGAGGATGTGAATGAACATCCGTATCGTATCGAACGCATGTTGCTTCAGCTTTCTCATGCAGGCGTTTTGGCTAAGCAGCAGGCACTGGTGCTTGGTGACTTCTCCGGTTACAAGCTGAGCGATTACGACCATGGCTACGACTTCACAGCCATGCTGGAATATCTCCGCGGACGGCTCGGTGTGCCGGTGCTGCAAGGCCTGCCTTTCGGTCATGTGCGTGACAAGGTGACACTGGCGGTGGGTGCCAATGTCGTGCTGGCGTCGGGTGAGGGCGGAATGGTGCTTGAGATGTCGGGGTATTCGGGGCTGTAACGCCTGCGCTGATCGACGTCCATGGGTCCCGGCTTCCCCCCAGCTTTCGCTGGGGCGGTGGCTGGGACGACCTTGTTTTAGGCGGCATACCCCAAAATCTTCATCCCAGTTTGTGCTGCGCCGGCGGCGTTTGAGGACAGCCGCATCAACATCGTCATTCTAGCGACGGCTGGGATCCACGTTTTTCGCTTTGAACCCCCAAGGTTTGCAAGCCAAAGGCCCGCGCCCTGCAATGGTAAAATCCCGCCTTTGCCGCCCGTCTCCCCAAGACCGGGCCATCCGTTACCCATTCCGCTTCAACAGGTTCTCTCTTGCTCTCCACCGCAAATATCACGATGCAGTTCGGCGCCAAGCCGCTGTTTGAAAACATTTCCGTTAAGTTTGGC
>CAZXRS010000113.1:0-7038 GCA_964642635.1 uncultured Bifidobacterium sp.
GCGCAGGAAAGCCTTGTGCAGGCGCCGCTGCCTGAGCCCCGTCGGGCTCGAGACATGTTCCGCAGACGCCCGCGAAACTCCGCGCAAGGGATTGTAGCCCGAGTGGTACATCGCCGTCGCGCTGGCCATGGGCGAGGCCAGGAAGGTCTGGACCTGGTCGGCCTTGAAGCCATTTCTCTTCAGCCATAGCGACAGCTCAAGCATGTCATCGTCGGTCGTGCCCGGATGCGCGGCGATGAAGTAGGGAATCAGGTACTGCTCCTTGCCTGCTTCTTTTGAATATTTGTCGAACAGTTCTTTGAACTTGTAATACGAGCCCATGCCGGGCTTCATCATCTTCGATAGTGGGCCGTCTTCCGAATGTTCAGGCGCGATCTTCAGCAGACCACCCACATGATGTGTGACCAGCTCCTTCACATACTCGGGCGAACGGACGGCGAGATCGTAGCGCAGTCCTGAGCCGATCATGATCCGTTTCACTCCCTTGATAGCGCGTGCCTTGCGGTATAACTGAATTAGTTTACCGTGGTCGGTATTCAGGTTGCTACAGATGGTCGGGTACACACAGGATAGGCGCCGACAGCTTTCTTCGACATCTTTGTCCTTGCAGTTCAGACGGTACATATTCGCGGTCGGCCCGCCGAGGTCGGTGATGGTGCCGGTAAATCCTTTGGTCTTGTCGCGGATAAGTTCAATCTCGCGCAGGATAGACGGCTCGGAGCGGCTCTGAATGATGCGACCCTCGTGCTCTGTGATTGAGCAGAAAGTGCAGCCGCCGAAACAGCCACGCATGATATTGACCGAGAACCGGATCATGTCCCACGCAGGAATTTTCGCATTGCCATAGGAAGGATGCGGCGCGCGCGCATACGGCAGGTCGTAGACGTAATCCATTTCTTCCATCGCCAGCGGGAGCGGTGGTGGCGTCAGCCAAACGTCTCGATCAGCATGCGCCTGTACCATCGCGCGCGCATTGCCCGGATTGGACTCGAGATGGAAGACGCGCGAGGCATGCGCGTAAGCGATCGGATCGTCCTTCACTGTTTCATAAGAAGGCAGACGCACCACGCTCTTAGTGCGGATTTCTTTTTGTTGTGCGAGACGTTCCTCGCGCGTCATGATGCGGATAGGTGCGACCGTTTCAGTGTTGGCGTCGGTGCCGCAGGCTTGCGGTTCTTTTTCCTTCATCTCGTAAGGGTCCGGATGAGGCTCGACCTTGCCCGGAGTATCGACGCGTGTCGAGTTGACCACGCTCCAGTCATCGGCGGGCTTCCAGTCACGCGACACCATGAATGCGGTGCCACGCAGGTCGCGTATCGCTTTGACGGGTTCGCCTTCCGCCAAGCGATGCGATAGCTCCAGCAGTGCACGTTCGGCGTTACCGAATAGCAGGATGTCGGCTTTCGAATCCATGAGTACCGAGCGGCGCACGGTGTCGGACCAGTAATCGTAATGCGCGATGCGCCTCAGGCTGGCTTCAATACTGCCGATCACGATAGGCACGCCGGGATACGCTTCGCGCGCTCGTTGCGCATAGACAGTCAGTGTGCGATCGGGTCGTTTGTTCGGCTCACCATTCGGTGTGTACGCATCTTCGGATCGCGGTTTGCGATCAGCGGTATAGCGGTTGATCATGGAATCCATGTTGCCCGCGGTGATACCAAAATAGAGGTTGGGCATGCCCAGCGCGCGGAAGGGCTCGGCCGACTGCCAGTTTGGCTGGCTGATAATGCCAACACGGAAGCCTTGCGATTCCAGCAGCCGCCCTATCAGCGCCATGCCGAAGCTGGGATGGTCAATATAGGCGTCGCCAGTGATCAGGATGATGTCGCAGCTATCCCAGCCGAGCTTGTCCATTTCCTTGCGCGACATCGGCAGGAAGGGCGCCGGTTTCAGCTCGGGGCGAAAACGCGGATAGGAACGGAGGTTGCGCGGTAAGGCGGACATGGGAGACGGCCGGATGGCTGGATCAGGACGTCAGTATGCCAGTGTTGACTGACTGGCGTCGGCGGCCCCGGGCGCCGGCTGGAAGCCATGGCGGGAAGCTGGTCAACTACTTAAACGGATTGTCCACACTATCGGTCGGCTTGAAGGCAATCTTGTCCGGCAGGGCTGCATCGTCCTCCAGGGCCTGCACGGTCGCATCGATGATGCTTTTTAGTTGCAGTGCGCGCTCCAGTCCAAGCTTATCGCGGGTAACCGATAACGAGCCGTAAATCTCCAGTTGGTCGATCCGGTTTTCTATCGTCAGCTGATCAATCGAACAGGTGTCGCTTTCGTTCTCAAATGGCTTTAGCACGTGTTTCATGTCTGACTCCCTTAACGGTTCTTGCGGCTGCGCACGCGCGGCTCCGGCAGTGACATGGTTCTCTGCTTCGCAGCGTCGGGTAGCGCGGGAAACAGGGTAATCCCAATTTTCTTTTCCAGTTCGGCGATCGACACTACCTGATACTCGCCGCTGTCGTCGTTCGGCGCGAGCCATGCCGCGCCTTCATTCGTCGCCGGATTCACGACGGCCTTGAATACCTGCGTCGGTATAAATACCCGGCCATTGATACGTTCGACTTTTTCGCCCTCAAACACTGGCCCGGTGATCACGTACAACTCACCCACCACATTGGTCAGATGCCTAGTCGCAGCCTCAATCGCCGACCACAGCACCTGGTTGTTCTTGCGATTTTGCGGCACAACGTTGGCCAATGAAAAGCTTTCGTGTTGCGCGCGCTCGGTCGGCATATCGGCTGCGGGTGCCATATGCCCGCGGTCAAAACCGGAGCGCGCGTAGTCGGCCAGTTCGGCGCCGCGCCCGGACGGCAGCGCGGGCTCCGCATGGAAACTGTCGGTGCGGGGCACCTCTCTGGCTGCTTGCAGACTGTCACGCGTCAGGTGCTCGGCCGACCATAACGGCGTTTTCGACACCCCGGAGTGCATGACTGCGAAGGCCTCGAAGCACAGCCCGGTCGTGCCGGCTTGCAGCGCCTTACGCGTGAATTCCGGTGCGGCCTTATGGAAGAAATGCTTTTCGCAGCCGGGCGTTTGCGCATGCGCCAACGTCAACATAAACAGCGTCCCGGTCAGCAGTGCGGCGAGGAATTTATTCATTAGGTTTCCGATGAACGAACCTTGCGGGTTCGAAGCGAGAACAAATACCGAAGTTCCGGTCGAACTTCGAATAAGAAATATCTAATTTTACTTTACAGAAACATTGATTCTTTCATCGCCGGCTCGGTCAAAGCGGGATGGATGCGGACAAGACGCTTTGGAGTTTTCTGGACAGGCATGACGCGGGACAGCGACTGGCCTGCAAGCTGGCGGACCCTCTGCCTGAACCGGGCACGGTGGTACTGGCTTTACCGCGTGGGGGCATTCCGGTCGCGTTGGCAATTGCCCGACGATATGGCTTGCCACTCGAGCCCCTGGTGGTTCGCAAGGTTGGCGTGCCGCATTTCCCGGAATTCGCGATGGGTGCCATGGCGGTGGGCGGCGAGTGTGTGCTTGATCGCGAACTGGTACAGCGACTGCATCTGTCTGACGGGGATGTTGATCAGGAAATCGCACGCGAACGAGCCGAGCTCACCGAGTGCGAGGGGCGCTACCGCATGAGTGTTCCACTGGGCTCGCTGCGAGGATGTCCAGTCATCATCGTCGATGACGGCATGGCCACCGGTAGCACGATACTGGCGGCTATTACTGCGCTTCGCGCGGTTCAAGTCGGCACCGTCACCGTCGCAGTACCCGTGCTGTCACGTGAGGCACTACGCAAAGTCGAGCGTGTGGCCAGCCGCGTGCTGTGGCTGGTATGCCCGCCAGATTTTGAGTCCGTCGGACAGTGCTACCGCGATTTTCGACAGCTGCGTGACGATGAGGTCATCGCGCAGCTGTCTCGGGCGCAGCGCTTGCCCGCATCTGATCTACCCGCAGTAGCGACCTCTTCACACTGACAGGAGAATCTTATGGAATATCAGACCCGAAGCAGAGACGTGCCATGGATGGGTTGGACGGGTGCGGTGGCGCTCGGAGCCTTGGTCATGTACGTGGTGGATCCGGCTGAAGGTAGGCGTCGGCGCGCGCTGCTCATGGATAAAGTCACGCATTATTCCAAGGCGACTCAGCGCGGGCTCAGTAGAAAGCTACGCGACGCGCGTAACCGGCTGGCTGGGCTGCAGGCAGAGACACTACGTCTGAACTCCACACGTGACGCCAAGCCTATTGATAATCATGTGCTTGAGGCGCGTGTACGCTCGCGCATGGCGCGTCTGTTTCCAGAGGTGGAAGGCGTATTCACCAGTGCTGATCAAGGTCTGGTCACGCTGAGTGGCCAGATGGACGAAGCGATTGAACATCCACTCATTGAGATGGTCGAGAACATACCCGGCGTTGATTCCGTCAGCTATCGAAAGCTGGGTACCGCGCAGAAAAGGCATATTCATGGGTTGTCGATCTTTGAAGATCATAGCCCGTTATGGATCGCGGGCGCGGTAGGTGCAGGCTTGCTGACTTGGTACGGCCTAACACGGCAGCAGCCGCTCGGACTGATCGCAGCCGCTACGGGCGTAGGTTTGCTGACTCGTGGCCAAGGTCGGCATCAGAGAGGTGCCATGACGAATATCTCAACCCACGCCATGGAGGCTGAGCGCAGCATCGATATCAACGCATCACCTGAGCTCGTGTACGACCTATTTAGCCACTGCGAGAATTTTCCACATTTCATGTCGCATGTAATTGATGTGCGTGACCTCGGCAATCACCGCGCTCACTGGGTGGTACAAGGGCACGGCGGCAATGAGGTCGAATTTGACACGCGCCTAACTGACTCTGATCGCCCCCACCGGATTGCCTGGCGCACCGAGCCCGGCTCGGTCGTTGACAGTGAGGGTGTGATCACGCTTCGACCTCATGCGAGTGGAACCCGAGTCACATGGAGGATGGCTTGGCAAGCGCCCGCCGGAGCCGTAACCACCGCAGTGGTGGTGCTGACCGGCACCCATCCCGAGTCTGAATTGGAAGATGATCTACGCCGAATGAAGCAGTTCATTGAGCACGGACAGCAGCCTCGTGAAACCGCAGGTGGCGCGGCGGTGCTGCACTGATCACTGCGATGGAACTCGATTGCCATCCTTTCATCCAATCGTGGCCGGGCGTGCCCGGGGTATTCATTTCACAGGAGCGAAACCATGATGCAAGCAGAGGAAGTTCGTCAGCGATTTACCCAGATTGAACAAACCATTCATCAGGCCAGTCAGGCATGTGAACGCGCTGGCAGTAACGTGCCAACAGAACTAAAGGACAGCATCCAGCAACTTGATCAGCAATCAACGCAGGCCAGGCAGCAACTACAGAACGCAAAAGATGATCAGCAGATCATTGATTGTGTCGACAAATTAGAGGAGCTAGGCGATAAGGCGAAGGCAGAGTGCGAGAAAGGCAGTAATGTCGATCAGCAATTGAAGAAGGCGGTATTGCAAGCTCATCAGGAGCTCAGCCAGCTGAAGCATCAGCTACATTAATACGGGCAACAACTCTATCCTTCAATGCACCAACATGCCCATGAAGGATAGAGGCCCGGACTCGGCGAGCGGTAGACACCATTCACCATCCTTTCACGGCGATCTTGGTTTCCTCGAAGGAACTTACTCCGAGGCATCAGTAAAATGATCCCTTTAACTCAGAAACATTGATCAAAATCAGCACCGAAAGTTGATGTAAGTAATACAACATTTCCTGTAGTCATTGAAATGATGAAACGTCTTGTACAGACGTTTCGATCACAGGAAAGGTTGGCTTGCTGGTGAAGATTCTCTCCATCTTCGGTACTCGACCCGAAGCAATAAAAATGGCGCCGCTACTGCAGGCGCTCAATGAAGAACCGGACATCGATTCCATCATTTGCAGCACCGGTCAGCATCAGCACATGCTGGAGCAGGCGCTGGCGACCTTCAATGTTGTGCCCGATGTCCAGTTGTCTCTGATGACTGAGTCCCAGACGCTGAATGGGCTTTGCTCACGCGTGCTAGCGGGCGTCGATGAGATGTTGGAACGGGTGGCGCCGGACCGCGTGCTAGTGCATGGAGATACATCGACAGCCATGGCTGCTTCGCTCGCAGCCTTCCATCGTCGTATACCGGTTGGACATATCGAGGCTGGCCTGCGAACCGGCGATTTGCAGCGTCCATGGCCGGAAGAGATGAACCGTCGCGTCGTTGATGTCGTCAGCGATATGTTGTTCGCCCCGACCATGTCAGCGCGCGAGAACCTGCTGAATGAATCTCTGCAGGGTCGGATCATCGTGACCGGCAATACAGGTATCGATGCATTAAAGCTAGCCGATGCCCGCATTTGTCAGGATAGTGTACTGCGCGATAGTCTCGATGCATCCCTGCCGGTGCTGGATAGTCAACTGACCACCATTCTGGTAACAGGGCACCGACGCGAGAGTTTCGGAAAGGGATTCCGCGATATTTGTGCTGCGCTAGTAAGTATCGCGCGCAGAGAAGCAGTGCAGATCGTCTACCCCGTACATCTCAATCCGAACGTGCGCCATCCGGTGCATCAGCTACTGTCCGGTTTTCCAAATATTCACTTAATCGAGCCTCTCGGTTATCTCGAATTTGTACGTCTGATGCAGCGCGCATCGCTGATACTCACCGACTCAGGCGGCGTACAGGAAGAGGCGCCATCGCTAGGCAAGCGAGTGCTGGTCATGCGTGACATCACCGAGCGTCCTGAAGCTGTCGAGGCCGGTGCAGTACGTCTGGTGGGAACCCATCCTCAGTCGGTCGTCAAGGCAGTCGAACAGGAGCTTCGGGCACTTCAGCAAACCCGCGAACAGAGAATGATGAGTCCTTACGGCGACGGCCATGCATCTGCGCGCATCGTCTCAGCCTTACTAGGACGGCAAGTGAGCGAATTCGTCCCGGTGCTTTCGGGACAATCTATCGACATGGTGATCGCGTGATGATGGAACTGATAGATTTTCTCGCCTATCTGCTGGTCATCACCCAGCTACTGATGCTGGTCGCCGGCATCGGATTTCTGATT
>CAZXRS010000114.1:0-7024 GCA_964642635.1 uncultured Bifidobacterium sp.
GGCAAGGAATACGTCGTCAAGGATGGCGATGTGATGAACTTCCTGTTCAACGTCTGACCGTATCAGCGAGGGCAACAACGGGCCGTCTCGACGGCCCGTTTTTCATGCGCGCCCGCCTCCGCACGCTGGGCGCTGCGGCTGGTATGCTTACAGGCAAGAGCGATGATCCACAAACGCTCCTTCCCGAGACAAGACTGTATGAAGCTTCGCCCCCTGCTGCGACCCGCACTCCTGATGACGCTGGCGACCGCCGCGCTTGCTGCCGCATTGACCGTGCCTGCAGGCGACGTGGTACCCCATGCGGTGTATCTGCAGCCCGTGCCGGGGCTTGATGAGTCACGCATCTTGCAATTCCGCGCCGGCGAAAAAATCTTCAATACCCCATGGCTGGCGATCCCGAACAAGATCATGCCGAACTGGGACTACACGCTGTCCGCACCCGGCAATGGTGAATGGGGACTCGGCCCAACCTTCCTGGCGCAAAACTGTATGCAGTGTCATGTGCAGGGTGGTCGCGGACGAACATCGGATACCGGTAGCGGCCCCTTGTTTCAGCAACTGCTGCGATTGTCCGTGCCGGGCGAAGATGCGCATGGCGGTCCTAAGCCTGAACCCAGTTACGGCCTGCAACTGCAAAGCTTCGACACGATTCCGCGTACCGACCAGAACGCGCACACCGGCGAAGGTGAATTGCATGTTGACTGGCTAAAGGAAAAAGTCACGCTGGCAGATAACAGTGTCATTGAATTGCGCAAACCGAAAATCCGCATCGAGCATTTGAATTTCGGTCCGCTGGCTGCGGGCACCATGCTCTCTATGCGCAATGCTCAGCCGATCTTCGGTCTCGGTTATCTGGAAGCCGTGAGTGAGCAAGACATCCTCGCGCTAGCGGCTGCACAGAAATCGCAGGGGCTGAACGGCCGGCCAAATTATGTGCGTGATGACATCAACCAGCGCACCACACTCGGTCGCTTCGGTTGGAAGGCGAATCAACCCAGTGTGCGCCAGCAAATCGCAGCAGCATTCATCAATGACATGGGTATCACCTCTCAGGTCTACGACAAGCAGAACTGCCCGGCGGCGCAGACCGAGTGCGCACAGCAAAACCACACCGGCAAACCCGAGCTGAAACCAGAGATGTGGGACAACATCACCTTCTGGACGCAGATGCTGGATGCGCCAGCGCCGCGCGATCAGGACAAGCCAGCCGCCCTGCGCGGCAAGCAGCTGTTCACGCAATCGAAATGCGCGGGCTGCCATGTTCCTGAACTGCAGACCGGCAAGACAGAGGGCTTGCCGTTGCTATCGAACCGCAAAATACATCCGTATACCGATTTATTGCTGCATGACATGGGTCCGGGTCTCGCGGATGGTCGTCCTGATTTCAAGGCCAGTGGCTCGGACTGGCGCACTGCGCCGCTCTGGGGCATAGGCCGATCGAAACAGGTCAATGGCAGTAGCAACTTCCTGCATGATGGTCGCGCGCGCGACCTGACTGAAGCGATTCTGTGGCACGGCGGCGAAGCTCAGGCATCGCGCGATGCCTTTGCAAAGCTGTCGAAACAAGAGCGTGAGGAATTGCTCGCGTTTCTGAACACGCTGTAACGCGCAAAGACACGCTACCGTTCTGATAGGACGCGTAGTGCCTCAGTCTGAGGCTGAAGCCGCCTGCAGCCGCTGATACTTCGCTTGTAGCTGCTCATGCGTCTCCTGACGCTGCGGATCGAGGGGAATGCAAGCCACGGGACAGACCTGCTGGCATTGCGGTTCATTGAAGTGACCCACACACTCGGTACATTTATCGGGGTCGATCTGATAAATCAGCGGCCCCATGAAGATGGCCTCATTCGGGCATTCAGGCTCGCAGACGTCGCAATTGATGCAATCGTCAGTGATCATCAGGGCCACGTGAGTACTCCGGGAGGGTTACGTCAGGGTGTTGCGGGAATTATTGGTTCGCAGCGATTTTTTTCTGCAGCCAGCGTTCGACCGAAGGAAACACGAACTTCGATACATCGCCGCCCAGCAGTGCAATCTCGCGCACGATAGAACCGGAAATGAACTGATACTGATCGGACGGCGTGAGGAAGAGCGTTTCGACGTCCGGTAACAGATAGCGATTCATGCCAGCCATCTGGAATTCATATTCAAAGTCGGACACCGCGCGCAGACCGCGCACAATCACGCGCGCTTCATGCGTACGCACGAAATCTTTCAACAAACCAGAAAAACTTTCGACCGTGACATTCGGGTAATGACCGAGTACTTCGCGTGCGATATCCAGCCGTTCTTCGAGCGAGAAAAACGGTCGCTTGGCCTGACTGTCGGCCACGCCGACCACCAGCTTCTCAAACAAGCCGGACGCACGACGCACCAGGTCTTCATGGCCGCGCGTGAGCGGATCGAAGGTTCCGGGATATACGGCGACGACCATGATGCTGTCCTTCGGGGTTCCTCGCGCGTAAAAATGTTGCCTGCGCGAATAGTGGGAAGCGCATTATGCCCTAATTCGGGCCCGTGTCATTCATGCCCTGACCGGTGCTTTCGGCCTGTGACAGTAACGCGAAAAACACCTGCCCAGCCTTGTCGCTCCGGATGATTTGCCAGCCGGCCAGCCACTCGTCGGCCGAGACATCAAAGGGGCGATCCGACTCAGCATAGACCAGCCCACCAGCCGTCAGCAAGCGTTGGCATGCAGGCAGCAGCCGCGGCAACAGGTGCAGATCGTAGGGCGGGTCGAGGAAGATCACATCGAAGGTGCCGGACAGCGAAGCCAGTTGAGCTAGCGCATCACCTCGTCGCAGCATGACCTGCTGTGCGGCCAGCTTGTCGCAGGTTGCCTGCAGGTGGCGTAATGCGGCCGGATGCGACTCGATCATCACCACCTCGGCAGCACCGCGACTGGCCGCCTCAAAACCGAGTGCGCCGGTGCCGGCAAACAAGTCGAGGCAGCGGCGATGATCCCAGCGGCGCAGCTGCAGGTGCTCCAGCCAGTTGAATACTGTCTCGCGCACACGGTCGGGTGTGGGGCGCAGGCCGGCGATGTCAGCGACAGGCAGCGGCGTGCGCTTCCAGAGGCCGCCGATGATGCGGACTTGACGGGGTTTGGGGGTGTTTTGTTTTTTCAAGGGTGGGCTGTTGGTGTGATCGGCGGCGTGTGGGTCCCAGCTTTCGCTGGGACGACGAATTGAGACGCTGGTACAACGAATTGAGACACTAGAACAACGAATTGAGATGCTCGGACGGCGGAATGAAGACGACCAGCCTCCACTTCGTCATCCCAGCGAAAGCTGGGATCTAGGTGTTTAATTCACGCACAACCCCATCATCAAGGCTTCACCGCCTCACCTCCCACCATCACCGTCACCATCCTATCCATCACCAGCTTGCGACGAAAAGCCTCACGCACTTCAGCCAGCGTCACCTTGCTGACCTTGTCCGTCCAGGTATCCAGATAATCTAAAGGCATCTCGTAATAACCAATCGCCGCAATGCTATCGAGAATCTTGCGATTATTATCGATGCGCAGCGCGAAGCCACCAATGAGATTATCCTTCGCAGCCTTCAGCTCAGCGGCTGTTGGTCCTTCGCGCACAAAAGCCGCGATGGTATCGCGCACGACCTTCAAAGCCTGATCCGATTGATCCTTGCGTGTCTGCAAACCCGCCATGTACGGTCCCTGCTGCGCCATCGGACTGAAGTAACTGTATGCGCTATACGCCAGCCCGCGTTTCTCGCGCACCTCGCGCGTCAGGCGTGACACGAAACCGCCACCACCGAGTACGTAATTGCCGACAGTCAGCGCATAGAAATCCGCATCACCGCGCGCCAGTGCGGGCAGGCCAACCAGAATGTGTGACTGCGAGGCCGGATGCGGAATGCGCTGCTCAGCGCCCATGGAAGGCGTGACTGCCGGTAGCGCCGGCAGGGCCTGCCCTTGCGGGAGACGGCGCGTCAGCTCCCGCGCTATCGCATCAGCTTCGGCTCGGGTGATATCCCCAATCATCGAGATCACCGCGTGATTAGCTACGTAGTGCGCGGCATGGAAACGCACCAGATCCTCACGCGATATCGCCTCGACCGATTCAACCGTCGCCTCCGCGCCATAAGGATGGCTGCCATAGGCCAGATGCCAGAACGCTTTGCTGGCAATTGCATCCGGCTGCGTCAGCGCATCCTTGATCGCGGCAATCGTGCGCGCCTTATCGCGCTTTAACAAATCTTCCGGAAACGCAGGTTGCGCTAACAGGCGAGCGAGCATCAGCACCGCCTGGTCACGTTCCGCTTTCGATGACAGCGTGCGCATCGCCATACCCGCGCGATCCGTGCCGGCGCCACCGCCGCGTTGTGCGGCCACGTCTGCGATAGCATTCGAGATCTCAGCCTCGGACATCGCCGGCTCTACGCTGCCATCGGGCAGCGTCACCTTATTGAGACCACGTGCCAGCATGGCATTCGTCAACGAGGCCAGACCAGCCTTGCCGCTGGCATCGCGCCGCGCACCGGCATCGACATCGACATTCACATCAAGGATAGGAATGGTGTGGTTCTCAACAAAGTACACGCGTGCGCCGTTATCGAGTACCCAGTGCTGTATGTTCAACGCCGCCTGAGCAATACCACTGAAGCTCAACAGCGCGATGATGAAGATTCGTTTCAACATGATTGTCCTTTAATGACGCAGACCCGGAACCGCCGGCTTGTTGTCCGCCTGTGCTGTGATTGGTAGCGGCAGCAAGGTGGCGACAGTCAACTGATCATCAGAAAAATATTTCTGCGCCACAGCCTGTACCTGCGCCGGCGTGACTGAAGCGAGACGCTCAATCATTCGGTCAATCAGCTTGTAAGAAAACCCACTGAGCTCCATCGAGCCGATCTCCATCGCCTGCCCGAACACCGAGTCGCGCTTATACACTTGGCTCGCGATTAATTGTGCCTTGACGCGCTTAAGCTCATCCGTCGACACCCCCTCTTTCGCGATACGTTCAACCTCACCTCGTAGCGCGACTTCCAATTGCTCGAGTGAGGTATCACGCGTGGGCTCGCCGGACAGCATGAACAACACCGGACCACGCGCCGTGCCGTCGTAACTGGCATCTACCGAGTTGGCGATGCGATCGGTACGCACCAACTTGGCCGACAACCTTGCATTGTCATACCCATCGAGTACTGCAGCCAGTACCTCGAGAGCGAATGGGTCGTCATCCTTTTCCACATCCAGCAGCTTCGGCACCTTGTACGCCATCACCAGATAGGGATTCTCCGCCGGCGCTTTCACACTCACGCGCCGTATACCGATCTGCTTCGGCTCATCCTGAGGCTTGGTCTTCGGCAGGGTCTTCGGTGGAATCTTGCCGAAGTAGCGCTCGGCGAGCTTGAGTACTTCCTTGGGATTGACATCACCAGCGATCACCACCACCGCATTATTCGGCGCATACCAGCGCTGATACCAGCCGAGCGCATCGGCGGCGGTCATGTTTTGCAAATCATCCATCCAGCCGACCACCGGATGATGATAGGGATTGGCGGTGAAGGCCGTGGCGTTCAGCGCCTCCATCATCAGCGCAGTCGGTTGATCATCAGTACGCAGCCGACGCTCTTCCATCACCACACGAATTTCTTTCGCGAACTCGGAAGGATCCATCGTCAGGTTCTGCATGCGATCCGCTTCCAGCGCCATCACCTGTGGCAGGCGCGACTTCTCGACTTGCTGGTGGTAGGCCGTGTAATCCCTGCTCGTAAAGGCATTCTCTCGCCCACCCAGCTCCGCCACCTTCTTGCTGAACTCGCCCGGCTTGAGCTTCTTCGTGCCTTTGAACATCATGTGCTCAAGCACATGCGCCACACCGGTGGTGCCATTCTGCTCATCGATACTACCGGCTCGATACCAGACCATATTGGCCACCGTGGGCGCGCGATGATCTTCTTTCACGATCAACCTGAGGCCATTCGCGAGGCGAAATTCATGAGTGTCGGTGGCCGCATGTACGCAGGGCAGCAGCACGCTGAACATGAAAACCAGCAACAGCGATCTCAGTCGGAAATTCATGGTCTTTGCTCTGTTAGAATGAAGGATCTGATTCTATCCGCTGCCGCAATTCACCGCAGCGAACCCCAACACCGTCCCGGATGTTCAGCTTTTTCAAGAAAAAACCGCCTGCTGACGACGCCGCTTCCGCGCTGACGGCCACGTCGCCTGTCGATGTCGCTGCATCTGCCGAACCTGCGCCCGTCTCCGCCGCCGAGGCAAAACAATCCTGGCTACGGCGCCTGAAAACCGGCCTGTCGCGCACGTCGTCAAACATCACCACGCTCTTCACCGGTACGGTGATCGATGATGAGTTGTACGAGGAACTGGAAGCGGCGCTTTTGATGGCCGACGCCGGCATGGATGCGACGCAATTCCTGCTCGATGAACTCAAGCGTAAGGTCAAGACCGACAAGCTGACCGAGGCGCCGCAAGTGAAGGCCGCGCTGCGCGAGTTGATGATTGATCTGCTGCAGCCACTAGAGAAACCGCTAACGCTGGGACGCGAACAGCCCTTGGTCATAATGATTGCTGGCGTCAATGGCGCTGGCAAAACCACCACCATCGGCAAGCTGGCCAAGCATATGCAGCAGCAAGGTCAGAAAGTATTGCTGGCCGCTGGTGATACCTTTCGCGCTGCTGCGCGCGAGCAGCTGGTCGTGTGGGGCGAGCGTAATGGCATCGCTGTCATCGCGCAGGAATCCGGCGATCCGGCAGCCGTTGCCTTCGATGCGGTACAAGCTGGACGCGCACGCGGCATGGATGTAGTGATGGTCGACACCGCTGGCCGGCTGCCGACGCAACTGCATCTGATGGATGAATTGAAAAAAATCCAGCGTGTGATTGGCAAGGGCCTCGAAGGCGCGCCGCATGAGGTGCTGCTCGTCATTGATGGCAACACCGGCCAGAACGCGCTGGCACAGGTGAAAGCGTTTGACGACGCCCTGCAGCTCACTGGTCTGATCGTCACCAAGCTCGATGGCACCGCGAAAGGTG
>CAZXRS010000115.1:0-6894 GCA_964642635.1 uncultured Bifidobacterium sp.
AGGTCAGTGCGGACATCAAAAAAGTCCTCGAGAGTATGAACTTCCAGCCGGGCTACCGTTTTCAGGTTGGCGGTGCGACCAAGAGCATGGCGGAGTCGTTCGGCTATGCGATTCAGGCGCTGCTACTAGCCATCATCTTCATCTACATGATTCTTGCGTCGCAGTTTGGCAGCTTTTTGCAGCCTATCGCGATCATGTCGGCGCTGCCGCTAACACTCATAGGTGTGTTCCTGTCGCTGATGTTTTTCCGATCGACGCTCAATCTTTTTTCCATTATCGGCTTCGTGATGCTGATGGGCCTGGTGACGAAGAATGCGATCCTGCTGGTTGATTTCGCCAATCACGCGCGCAAGCAAGGCATGGAACGTGGTGAAGCATTACTCGAAGCGGCGCATGTTCGTCTGCGCCCTATCTTGATGACAACGCTGGCCATGGTGTTCGGTATGGTGCCACTGGCTGCCGGCATGGCTGAGGGTTCGGAACAGCGTGCACCCATGGGACAGGCGGTCATCGGCGGCATCATCACCTCATCGATCTTGACCTTGGTCGTGGTACCGGTGATCTATACCTGGCTTGATGATTTCGCGGTCTGGACCCGCGAGAAACTCGGTATTCACGCAGCCGATCCGGAGTCGCCCGGCTCGACGCCGCTGCAGCGCGCCACCGCAAAACAGGACGAGACTGTTTGATAAAATGGCATTCTTTTTCCCATCCGTCGCCCTTCAATGACCATGAATCTCGAACAAGCCCGTCACAACATGATTGAGCAGCAGATCCGTCCGTGGGATGTGCTGGACAACGACGTACTGAAAACGCTCGTCGCCGTGCGCCGTGAAGACTTTGTTCCGTCTGCCTACCGTAGTCTGGCCTTTGTGGATACCGAGATCCCCCTCCCCTGTGGCCAGAGCATGTTGTCGCCCAAGGTCGAGGCTCGCCTGCTGCAAGAAGCCAAACTGAACGGCGATGAGCGCGTGCTTGAAATCGGTACAGGCTCAGGCTATATGGCGGCGCTGCTCGCCCGACATGCGGCGCATGTGGTGACGGTCGAGATCGAGCCCGAACTCAAGGCGCTGGCCGAGCGCAACCTGAAAGCGTATGGCATCAACAATGTGAGCGTCGAAACCGGTGATGGCGCACGCGGATGGAGCGGCAACAATCATTCCGCGACCTTTGACGTCATCGTACTGTCGGGCTCCGTTCCCGTTCTACCCGAAGCTTTGCTGACGCAAGTGCGTGTCGGTGGCCGCATCCTTGCCGTGATTGGCGAGGCACCGGTGATGTCGGCCTGTCTGATCACACGCACTGCTGATGATGCCTGGGATACGCAAAAATTATTCGAGACCAGCATTCCGCCACTGCGTAATGCGGTCAAGCCCTCGGCGTTCCGATTCTGATTATTGGCTCGAGATACAGATGCAGCAGATCACACCTACTGAACTCGCCGCCTGGCTTGCCGATGAACATCGCGAGTCACCGCTGCTACTGGACGTGCGAGAGCCATGGGAGTTTCAGACCTGCCATATCGAAGGCTCGCTAGCGATGCCGATGGCGCTGTTGCCGGAGCGTCAGCAAGAATTGCCGGATGACCGGGCTATTGTGTGTATTTGCCATCACGGCGCGCGTAGTTTGCAAGTCGCGTATTTTCTCGAGCGTGCAGGCTTTGAAAACGTGATCAATCTCGCCGGTGGTGTTGATGCGTGGGCGCTGCAAGTCGATCGCAGCATGCCCACTTACTGAAGTGAATGTGTTTTGAATCAATCGGTATCCACAGGAAAAATAATGCGCAAGACCACCCTCGCGACACTGGTAACCGCCGCCATGATGTCGATGAATGCATCCGCGCTCGACCTTCTGCAGGCGTACAAGGAAGCGCTGTCTTTTGACAGTCAGTTTGCGAGCGCCACGCTACAGCGTGATGCTGGGCGCGAAAGAGCGGTACAGGGACGCGCAGGGCTACTGCCTCAAATTGGCGCGAGCGCGAACATCAACGAGATCAATGCAAGCGCTAATCCCACTCCGGCAAGTTTCCTAAAAAATTATCGTTCCGAGGCCTATCAACTGTCGCTGCAGCAGCCGCTATTTAGAATCGCCAACTACGAAGCCTATCAGCAGGGCAAGCTGGCCGTTGCGGCGAGTGACGCACAGTTCGAACAGGCGCGCATTGACGTTGCCCTGCGAGTCGCGCAAGCCTACTTCGATGTACTGGCGGCGCAAGATGCTATCGCATTCATTCAGGCACAGAAGGTCGCTATCAGCGAGCAGCTGGAGTCGGCGAAGCGTAATTTTGAAGTCGGCACGGCGACCATTACCGATACCCATGAAGCACAGGCGCGATTCGATCTCGCGCAGGCGCAGGAAATCGCTGCGCTCAACGATCTTGAGGTCAAGCGCAATGCATTCGCCGTCGTCACCGGCAAGGCACCGGAAGTGCTAGCGAGTCTGAAATCCGGCGTCAAAATTCAGTCTCCTCAACCCGCTGACATGGGGCCCTGGGTCAGTAGCGCCGAATCCGGCAATCTTGGCGTCGTCACGCAAGGTCTTCAGGTCGAGATCGCACAGCGCGATATCAGCCGCCTGCGTGCAGGTCATTTCCCGACACTTGATGCCGTCGCCAGCTACAGCCAGAACAAAGGCCTGCCATATGCACCCGGTCTCACCATCGACAGTACGGCTGTCGGCGTGCAATTGAACGTGCCATTATTCGCAGGTTTTGCCGTCAGCAGCCAGGTGACACAAGCCGTAGCACTGGCCGACAAGGCGCGCGCCGACCTCGACACCGCGCGTCGCAATGCGGCACAGGGTGCGCGTACAGCGTATCTCGGCGTACAGAACGGTATGTCACAAGTACGTGCGCTAGAAGCTGCAGAGGCATCGAGCCAGCTCGCACTCGAAGCTAACAAGACCGGCTATGAGGTTGGCGTTCGCATCAACATCGATGTGCTGAACGCACAGCAGCAGCTATATTCGACACGTCGCGATCTAGCCAAAGCGCGCTATGAAACGCTGCTGGCCGGCTTAAAGCTGAAAGCGGCCGCAGGATCACTGACCGAAGCCGACCTCGGCGAAGTCAATGCACTGCTTGAAGGGCGCTGATTAAAACATTTCATGCCTGCGGTTCGTCCGCTGAAGAGACCTTCGTCGTATCGTTGAATTGAATGATTTATCGGGACGACTGCCTAGCAGTCGTCCCGGTTGTTTTTAAGAGCTGGCGTCTATGGCCGGGCTGCCCACTGGGGCGAAGCTTTTTTACGGATTTTTTGGTGCGATAACTCATGAAACCACATAACACTGCACGCAATTTTCTCATTCCCGCCATGCTGCTGGCTGTGGCCGCTTGCGGAAAAAAAGACGACCCGGCTGCCGCTAATGCAGCACCACCGCCACCCATGGTGTCGGTAGTCACGCTTGCCTCTGAACAGGTATCGAATATCAGCGAGCTACCAGGACGCATCGAAGCCGTGCGCACCGCTGAGGTCCGCGCGCGCGTTGGCGGCATCGTCCAGAGACGCTATTTCAACGAAGGTGGCTCGGTACATGCCGGGCAGCCGCTGTACCTGATCGATCCGGCTCCGTACAAGGCATCGGAAGCGACCGCAGAGGCCGTGCTCGCACGCGCCGAAGCCAATCTTGGACTGGCAACTACAAAGGTCAATCGCTATAAGGGTCTGGTTGAAACCAATGCGATTAGCAAACAGGAGTTCGACGATCTCGTCAGTGCGCAGAAGCTCGCTGCGGCTGATGTCGCTGCTGCGCGCGCATCGCTCGATACGGCAAAACTAAATCTGTCATACGCGACAATCACGGCACCGATCTCGGGCCGTATTGGTCGTACGCTGATTACAGAAGGCGCACTGGTAACAGCCAATGATCCCCATCCTCTAGCTGTGATTCAGCAACTCGATCCGGTCTATGTCACGCTCACGCAATCGTCCGTCGAGATGGCACGTCTTCGCGACATCATGTCGCAGTCTGGCCATCACGGCGTGAAAGCTAAGCTGACGCTGGTCACTGAAGACGGCCGCACCTATCCGGCGCCGGGGCAGTTACTGTTCTCTGAAGCAGTCGTCGATCCGCAATCGAGCTCAGTCATCCTGCGCGCACAATTCCCGAACGCACAACAGACGTTGTTGCCAGGTATGTATGTTCGGGTACGCATCGAGCAAGGTGTACGAGCGGGCACCCTCACGGTCCCACAGCAGGCAGTGATGCGCACGCTCGACGGTTCGGTGGTCATGACGGTTGACGCCGAAGGCAAGGTCGCGCCACGTCCGGTCAAGACGGATGGTGCCTATGGTGCTAACTGGATCGTTAGCAGCGGACTGAAAGCCGGTGATACGGTCATCGTCGAGGGACTGCAGAAAGTCAAACCGGGCGCACCGGTGAAGGCGCTGCCTTGGTCCCCGGCGGGCGCGCCGCCCGCACCAGCAGCGGCTCAGCCGGCGGCCGCCAATGCCACACCTACGCCCGCCACCGGCGCACCCGCGAAAAAATAAGGAAGCTCCGACATGGCAAAGTTTTTTATTGACCGGCCCGTATTCGCCTGGGTGATCGCACTGTTCATTTTGCTCGCCGGTCTGCTCGCGATTCCGAGTCTGCCGATTTCGCAGTATCCGACGATTGCGCCACCTACCGTGATCGTCAACGCGGTGTATCCCGGTGCTTCTGCACAGACGGTTGACGAGAGCGTGACCAGTCTGATTGAGCAAGAGATGAACGGCGCGGAGAACATGCTGTACATCGAGTCGCAGAGTCAGGCTGACGGTGGATCATCGGTCTCCGTGACCTTCAAGACGGGTACTAACCCCGAGCTGGCCGCTGTCGATGTACAGAACCGCCTGAAACGTATCGAAGCCCGTCTGCCACAGGCCGTGGTGCAGCAAGGCGTCACGATCACCCGCGCGCGCAGCAATCTGCTGATGTTTGTGAACCTGCGCGCGACGGATGAGCGTATCACACCGGTTGCGCTTGGCGATTACATTGCACGCAACGTGCTTAACGAGATCAAGCGTATTCCTGGTGTGGGGGTGGCGCAGCTATTCGGCACTGAACGTGCGATGCGTGTGTGGATCGATCCGGACAAGCTGGTTGGGTTCAAACTGACCCCCAACGACGTGGTTGCCGCGATCAAGGCGCAAAATGCGCAATTTTCCGCCGGTGCGCTAGGCGATCTACCAGCACCGACTTCGCAACGTATTGCGACCTCGATCGTCATCACAGGCCAGTTGGCCACGCCGGAAGAGTTCGGCAATATTGTGCTTCGCGCACTGCCGGGTGGCGCGACCGTACGCGTGCGTGACATCGGCCGCGTGGAAGTGGCGGGTCAGTCCTATGGCTTTCAGGCGCGCCTGAACGGTAAACCGATCGCAGCGGTCGGCATTCAGCTCACCCCAACCGCGAACGCACTCGAGACTGCGCGTCTCGTGCGTGCAAAGATGGCCGAGCTATCTAAGTATTTCCCGCCCGGCGTCGAATATGTGATTCCGTACGATACCTCGCTGTTTATCAAGATCTCGATCGAAGAGGTCGTGAAGACTCTCGTTGAGGCGGTCATCCTAGTGTTCCTGGTGATGCTGCTATTCCTGCAGAATCTGCGCTACACCATCATCCCCGCCATCGTCGTCCCGGTATCGCTCATGGGAACTTTCGCAACGATGGCCATGTTTGGCTATTCCATCAATGTGCTGACCATGTTCGGCATGGTGCTGGCGATTGGTATTTTGGTCGATGACGCGATCGTTGTGGTGGAGAACGTCGAACGGATCATGGCTGAGGAGCATCTACCACCGCGCGAAGCGACGATCAAGGCCATGGGACAAATCACCGGCGCGATCGTTGGCATCACACTGGTGCTGATCGCTGTGTTCGTGCCGATGGCATTCTTTACCGGATCAGTCGGCGCGATCTACCGACAGTTCTCGATGGCGATGGTGTCGTCAATGGTGTTCTCTGCACTCATGGCGTTAACGCTCACACCCGCGCTGTGCGCGACGCTGTTGAAGCCCATACCTGAGGGTCATCACGAACAGCCCGGCTTCTTCGGCGCATTCAATCGTTTGTTTAAACGTACATCGGATGGGTACGCGAACTGGGTCTCACGCATATTGAAGTCAACCGCCAGATACATGGCCATTTACGGCGCAATCATTGCCGCTGTCGTATTCATTGCCGCGCGTATGCCGACCTCCTTCCTGCCCGCTGAAGACCAGGGCTATCTGCTGGCCAACGTGCAGCTACCGCCGGGCGCTTCAACCCCACGTACGCTGTCAGTGATGGAGCAGGCCGAGCAGTATTTCATGAAGCAACCGGGTGTTGAAGCCATCGTCGCGGTACTCGGCTATTCATTCTCTGGCACCGGTCAGAACGGTGGTCTGCTGTTCGTTCCGCTCAAGGATTGGAAAGAGCGCACCACGCCGGAACTGAGCTCGGAAGGTATTGCCAAGAAAGCGATGATGCTGATGGCAATCATCCGCGATGCCATCGTGTTCACCGTGAATCCGCCAGCGATCCGCGAACTCGGCAATGCCACCGGTTTTTCGCTGCGTCTGCAGGACCGCGCAGGTCTGGGTCATGATGCGCTGCTGGCCGCGCGTAACCAGCTACTCGGCATGATGAGCAAAAGCGCGGTCATCAAGAGTGCGCGTCCGGAGGGCATGGAAGACTCACCCCAGCTGCGTCTTGAAATCGATCGCGATAAAGCCAATGCGCTGGGACTGTCGCTGGTAGAGATCAACGCCACACTGTCGGGCACATTCGGCTCGGTATATGTGAATGACTTCCCTAACATGGGTCGTCAGCAACGTGTAATCATGCAAGCGGTGCCGGAGAAGCGTCTGATGCCGGAAGATCTCGACAAGATCTTCGTGCGCAACAATCAGGGCATGATGGTGCCGTTCT
>CAZXRS010000116.1:0-6858 GCA_964642635.1 uncultured Bifidobacterium sp.
AACGGTCACCGTCCTGCTCGGCGCTACCGGGCGGACCGCCCCAAACGTCAGGGCCGTGGTCATAAAAAATCTCGGAGCAAGGACCGCAGGGACCGGTATCGGCCATCTGCCAGAAATTGTCTGACGCATAGGGCGCACCCTTGTTGTCGCCGATGCGTACCACGCGCTCCGGCGGCAGGCCGATGACTTTGGTCCAGATGTCGTACGCCTCATCATCGGTGTGATAAACGGTGGCCCACAGCTTCTCTTTCGGCAGACCATAGACGTCGGTCAACAGCTCATAAGCCCAGACCAGCGAATCCTTCTTGAAGTA
Organism: uncultured Bifidobacterium sp.; assembly: GCA_964642635.1. Lineage (GTDB taxonomy): Bacteria > Pseudomonadota > Gammaproteobacteria > Burkholderiales > Burkholderiaceae_D > Pernthalerella. Next base: position 314 of record CAZXRS010000116.1, read on the forward strand.
GTCGCCGAAGGACCAGTTACCGAGCATCTCGAAGAACGTGTGATGACGCGCGGTATAGCCGACATTCTCCAGATCGTTGTGCTTACCACCAGCGCGAAGGCAGCGCTGTACGGAGGTGGCACGAACATAGTCGCGCTTCTCGGTCCCGAGGAATACATCCTTGAACTGCACCATGCCTGAGTTCGTGAACAGCAGTGTCGGGTCATTGCCCGGCACCAGACTGGACGAACGCACAATGGCGTGCCCCTTCGACTCGAAGAAGCGGAGGAATTTTTCGCGGATTTCTGAGGCATTCATGGCGGGCTTTAGCTGTGTTCGTTTCGACGCAATTAGCGTCGGAAAGCCTGGGATTATACCTGCTGAGAACGGGGCGTTCTCTGGGCGGATCGGGGTTGGAACGGTGGATTTACTTGAATTCAGGCCCAATCAGGTCAAGCCGGTCAGTACAGATGGCATCCACGCCAAAGGTGAATAATTCGCGCGCTTGCGTCGGATCGTTGACGGTGTAGACCATCAGCCCGAAGTCGGCAGCTTTTACCGCAACAGCTTGATCCGCCGTCAGCACACTGGCCTTCGCATGCAGCGCGATCGCGCCGAGTTGCTCCAGCCGCGCTCGCCAGTCTGAAGGTACAGCCTCCACCAGCAGGCCTCTGGCTACTTGTGGTGCAGCCGTGCGCGCTGCGCGTAGCGCATCCACCGAAAACGAAGACAGCAGCACACTGCGCGCCGGGAGCCTTGCACATGCCTCAGCCACCCGCCGTCCGGTGTCGACTTCCATGCCGGGTACCGGCTTGATCTCGACATTCATCTGAATGCCATGGTGTACGCAGAATTCAGCCGCCTGAGTAAACGTCGGCACAGTCTCGCCGGCAAACGCTTGGGAGAACCATGATCCTGCGTCGCACGCAGCCAATTGTGCAAGCGACAAGTCGGCTACGCTTCCCTGCCCTTGCACGGTGCGGCCGAGTTCCTCATCGTGCATCAGTACCAGCGAGCCATCGGCCAGACCCATCACGTCGAACTCGACCGCACGAAAACCATGCGCGTGGCCATAGCGCAATGCGGCCATCGTGTTTTCCGGAGCCAGCGTGCCGCCGCCACGGTGAGCGAGTATCCGCGGGAAATTCCACATCACATACTTCCTTCGAAGATCATCACGCGCCCGAGGAAATAGCGGCGCTACGGTAAAATGCGGCAAGACCTTTCACAGATTATCTTCCTTATCCATGGGCAATGACAGCAGCAACAGCGCGCCCGCCGCGCCGTCAAACTTTTTGCGCGGCATCATCGAAGCCGATCTGCACAGCGGCAAGTACGCAGGCCGCACCGATGCGCAGGGTAAACCGCTACCGACTGTGATCACGCGTTTTCCACCGGAACCGAATGGCTACCTGCACATCGGCCATGCGAAATCCATCTGCCTCAACTTCGGACTTGCACGTGATTACGAAGGCCGCTGCCATCTGCGCTTTGATGACACCAATCCCACCAAGGAAGATCAGGAATACGTCGACACCATCATCGACAGTGTCGATTGGCTGGGCTACTCATGGAAAGCAGCGGCTGACGAGCATAAGTACTTTGCCAGCGATTATTTCGACCAGCTGTATGCGATGGCTGAATGGCTGGTAAGCGCTGGTCATGCCTATGTGGATAGCCAGAGCGCCGACGAGATGGCAGCGAATCGCGGCAGTTTTTCTGAACCGGGTAAAAACTCGCGTTTCCGCGACCGCCCTGCCGCCGAATCGCTGGATTTGCTACGCCGAATGAAAGCTGGCGAGTTCAAGGATGGCGAACACATCCTGCGCGCAAAAATCGATATGGCCTCACCGAACATGAATATGCGCGATCCGGCGATCTACCGTATCCGCCATGCGCATCATCATCGCACCGGTGACCAGTGGTGCATCTACCCGATGTATGACTATGCGCACCCGATCTCGGATGCGATCGAGAACATCACCCATTCGATCTGCACGCTGGAGTTTCAGGACCATCGCCCATTCTATGACTGGATACTTTCGCGCCTAGCCGAAGGTGGCTTCTTCAAACACGCGCTGCCGCAGCAATATGAATTCGCGCGACTGAACCTGACTTATGCGATCACGAGTAAGCGCAAGCTGCTGCAACTGGTCGAAGAAAAAATTGTCGATGGCTGGGATGACCCACGCATGCCGACCATCGTCGGTATCCGTCGTCGCGGCTTTACGCCGGAGTCAATACAGTTGTTTGCAGAACGCATCGGTGTCGCGAAGGCGGATAGCTGGATCGATATGAGCATTCTTGAAGGTGCGCTGCGTGATGACCTCGACGCGAAAGCACCGCGCATCGTTGGCGTGCTGAAGCCGCTGAAACTGATCATCGATAATTATCCGGAAGGTCAGAGCGAGGAATGCACGGCACCTGTGCATCCGCACCACCCTGAACGTGGCAATCGTCATTTTCCGCTGTCGCGCGAGCTATGGATCGAGGACGAGGATTTTATGGAGGAGCCCAGTAAAGGCTACTTCCGACTATTCCCCGGTAACAAAGTACGTCTGCGCTACGGATATGTGGTGGAATGCACTGGCTGCGACAAAGATGCAAACGGCAAGGTGATCGCCGTGCATTGCCAGTATTTCGCCGATAGCAAGAGCGGCACCGAAGGCGCAAACAATTACAAGGTGAAAGGCAATATTCACTGGGTATCTGCGCCGCATGCGGTGAAGGCCGAAGTGCGGATGTATGATCGACTCTTCAAGGATCCGCATCCGGATGCGGGCGGTAAAGACTTCAAGCTGGCTTTGAATCCGGATTCAAAGTCGCTGATCACTGCCTATCTTGAGGCCGGCGCTGATAAGGCTGGTCCAGACGATCGCTTCCAGTTCGAACGACACGGCTACTTTGTTGCCGACCGCATCGATACCCAACCAGGAAAACCAGTATTCAATCGTATCGTGACGCTTAAGGATAGCTGGGGTAAGTAAGCAGAGGTCGGCAATCCATTCAACGTGCGCCACGAGTGCCAAGCATGAAATTCGACAAACTGGTCTTCGTCGATCTGGAGACCACGGGTACCAACCCCGTTGCCGATCGCATCACCGAAATCGGCCTGGTCGAGGTGGATGCGTCAGGCGTTGCAACGCATTGGTCTAGTTTGGTGAACCCGGGCGTATCGATTCCTTCCTTCATCCAGGGTCTTACCGGTATCAGCAACGATATGGTGAGAGATGCGCCTAGCTTCGCCGAGCTCGCGCCTGCATTGCACGATCGCTTGCAAGGTGCGCTATTCGTCGCGCATAACGCGCGCTTCGATTACGGTTTTCTGCGTAACGCCTTTGACCAGTTCGGCCTTGCTTACAAGGCCGATGTACTCTGCACGGTGAAGCTTTCGCGCGCCCTGTATCCCAAGGAACGTAAGCATAACCTCGATACACTGATCGAGCGTCATGATCTGAGGGCTGATGCACGCCATCGTGCTCTGGCCGATGCCGATCTGTTGTGGCAGCTGTGGCAGAAACTGACGACCACTATCCCCGAAGAGACCTTCAATGCCGCGTTACAGTCCCTGTTACAGCGACCCAGCCTGCCCTCTCATCTGCCAGCGAATGCGCTGGATGGATTAGCGGATGCGCCCGGCGTCTACCTGTTCTATGGCGAGAATGACTTGCCACTGTATGTCGGTAAAAGCGTCAAGCTGCGGCAACGCGTGCTGTCGCATTTCAATGCGGACCACAAGCTGTACAAGGAGATGCGCCTGTCGCAACAGCTGCACCGCATCGAAACGCGTGAGACCGCCGGTGAAATCGGCGCACTGCTGCTCGAAGCACAATTGGTGAAGGATCTGCAGCCAGTGCATAACAGGTTGTTGCGACGCCAGGGCGATCTGTGCGCATGGCGGCTGCAAGAAAATGACCATGGCCACACCATGCCCGTACTCACCAATGCGAGCGACCATGATTTTGGGCGACTAGATCGGCTGTACGGGTTATTCAGCAGCAAGCGCAAAGCCGAGTCCGCGCTGCGCGAGCTGGCCGAGACACACCAGCTATGCCTCGTGCAACTCGGTCTTGAAGGCCGCAGCGGTCAGAACAAACCCTGTTTTAACTGGCAGCTGAAGCGTTGCAAAGGCGTATGCATCGGCAAGGAAGACCCCTCCTTCCACCGCGCACGTCTGGAAGCGGCACTCGCCGGTCTACGCGTAAAGACCTGGCCGTATTCGGGCGTAGTTGGCCTGATCGAAGAAAACGGCGAGCGCACCGATATTCACGTCGTCGACAACTGGTGTTATCTGGGCACCGCGCACTCCGAGGACGAACTCCACGACCTGCTTGAACATGCGCCAGCGCGTCCTGCCTTCGATCTGGACACTTATAAAATCCTGCACCGTGCGCTGTCCCTGACACATTTGCCCATACGCCCACTGCACCGGGGCGAGCACTGAGACTTTGCTGCCCCGCAGCATCGCCAGACCGATCGCCCAGAAAATGCCGGGGCTTAGTTGAGCAAATCCGTCAACCTAAGAAAAATTCTTACCAGTACGCAATTTATCGCGCTAGTATTTATGTAGTTTTTTACCGGTTCATAAAGAATAAGTTTTTACGGAGACTGTGATACCGGATAGCGCTACCGTCTGGCGATACCTACCCGGTCATCGCCGACCACCCTCGGGCAAGGTTCCACCAGCGGCCATGCCCATCGCCTGTTCTGTAGAACTCCGCTTTCGCAGGCACGGGGCTATCCTGAATGCTGGTCTGGCCTGCCGATGTTGAGGCTCGTCGTTCACCTGCACATTCACATCCTGTCTATGTAAAGCGGTCAGTCTTTTGCTGGTCGAAGCTTTTTGCTCGCTTGCGCGAACGCAAATATGACTGACGTCCAAGCATTAGGATTGGGCGCCTCGACATAACCGACAGAAAATTTTTTGCGCCATCTGCAGTTCCGGATTTTTATCGATTCACCTATCGGAGAACAACCATGGATGATGTAGTCATTGTCGCCGCCGCACGTACCGCAGTGGGCAAGTTCGGGGGAACGATTGCGAAGGTGCCGGCCGCCGAGTTGGGCGCGCACGTGATCAAGGGGCTGGTCGCACAGACCGGTATCGATCCACAGCTGATCAGCGAAGTGATCATGGGTCAGGTGCTGACAGCGGGCGTGGGACAGAACCCGGCCCGTCAGGCGGTGATCAAGGCAGGGCTTCCGGACATGATTCCAGGCATCACCATCAACAAAGTCTGCGGCAGCGGTCTGAAGGCTACGCATCTTGCTGCGCAGGCGATCCTCTGCGGCGACGCCGACATCATCATTGCCGGCGGCCAGGAGAATATGAGCGCGTCACCTCATGTACTGAATAACTCGCGCGATGGTTTCCGTATGGGTGATGCCAAGCTAGTGGATACGATGATCGTTGACGGACTCTGGGATGTGTACAACCAGTATCACATGGGCATCACAGCAGAAAACGTAGCAAAAAAATTCAACGTATCGCGAGCTGAGCAAGACGAGTTTTCAGTCGCATCTCAGAACAAGGCCGAAGCCGCGCAAAAAGCTGGCAAATTCAAAGACGAAATTTTGTCACTGGAGATTCCCAGTAAAAAAGGCGCGGTCGTATTCGACACCGACGAATACATCAAGGCCGGTACCACGATGGAAAGCCTGGCTGGTTTGCGTCCTGCGTTTAACAAGGAAGGCACAGTGACCGCCGGTAATGCATCGGGCATCAATGACGGTGCGGCAGCAGTCATGATGATGTCGGCGAAGAAGGCTCAGCAACTGGGTCTCAAGCCACTGGCAAAGATTAAGTCGTATGCATCTGCAGGCCTTGATCCGACCATCATGGGCATGGGTCCGGTACCGGCCAGCCAGCGCTGCCTCCAGAAAGCAGGCTGGACGCACAAGGATCTTGATCTTATGGAGATCAATGAGGCTTTCGCCGCGCAGGCAATTGCGGTCAACAAAGAAATGGGCTGGGACACCAGCAAGATCAACGTCAACGGTGGTGCGATTGCGATTGGGCATCCGATCGGCGCATCGGGCTGCCGGGTACTGGTCACGTTGATCCACGAAATGATCCGCCGCGATGCAAAGCGTGGACTGGCCAGCCTGTGCATCGGCGGCGGCATGGGTGTAGCGCTTGCGATCGAACGCTAATCATCAGGCAACTTCAATTTTAAGAAAATTCACTGGAGAAGACACATGAGCAGAGTTACTTTGGTCACCGGCGGCATGGGCGGATTAGGCGAGGCGATCTGCATCAAGATGGCTAACATGGGCTACGCTGTGGCCACCACCTACTCGCCCGGCAACACCAAGGCTGAGGCGTGGCTCGCCGAGATGAAAGACAAGGGTTATAACTTCCGCGCCTACCCTTGCAACGTGGCGGACTATGAGTCTGCTCAGCAATGCATTGCGCAGATCGTGAAAGATATGGGCCCGATCGATGTGCTGGTGAACAATGCCGGCATCACGCGAGATATGACCTTCAAGAAGATGGACAAAGTGAACTGGGATGCGGTCATTCAGACCAACCTCGATTCGGTATTCAACATGACCAAGCCTATCTG
>CAZXRS010000117.1:0-6784 GCA_964642635.1 uncultured Bifidobacterium sp.
GCTTCAGTCAGGACATCCAGCGTCTTCTTTCCGAGCCGGTCTTCCAGCTCATCACCGGCACGTCTCATGGCTTCGAGTGTGTCGGCGTCGGGTGTCCAGTACTGTCGTTCTGAGGCTTCCATCAACCGGCTCGCAAGACGTGCGGACGCGGACGGATTCAGTTTCGCGAGACGCTCGCGCATCTCGGGGTCGAGCAGGAAAGTCTGGGTCAGCTGCTGATACACCCAGGGCTGCACTTGTCCGGTGGTCGCGGACCAACCCATCGTATTCGTCAGATGCAGCTCGATCTGATGCACGCCTTCATAGCCGTGCGCGAGCATGCCCTCGTACCATTTCGGATTCAGCATGCGAGTGCGCGTCTCCAGTGCCACCTGCTCGGTTAGCGTGCGTACAGTGCCGCCGCCGCGCGTCTGGTCGCCGATATAGACAGGAGCGACCTGCGCATCCGGACCCTTGGCGCGCTTCACTGCACGACTGATACCGCCTAGCGTGTCGAAATAGGTATCGATCGTCGTGACACCGACTTCTACTGAATCGAGATTCTGATAAGCGAGATCGACTTGCGACAGCACGCTGTTGAGCAGCGCAGGCTGTGACACCGGACGACCACTGGTGCCGTAGGCGAAACCTTTGCGGCAGGTATAGGCTTCGGCGAGTTCATCTTCGCTCTCCCATGCGCTGCAGTCGATCAGATGGTTAACGTTCGCACCGTACGCACCCTCGGCATTACCAAACACGCGCAGCGCGGCGGTCTGCATATCGCCGCCATGTTGTGCGATGAAATCGAGTGCATGCTTACGGATGAAATTGTGTTCAGATGGCTCGTCAGCTTCGGCCGCGAGCAGCGCCGCTTCCGCCAGCAGCTTGATCTGTAGCGGCAACAAGTCGCGGAAAATGCCCGATAGCGTAATGACGACATCCACGCGCGGACGACCCAACTCTTCCAGCGATACCAGTTGCGCACCGGCCAGTCGTCCATAGGTATCAAATCGTGGCGCAGTACCCATAAGCGCTAGCGCCTGAGCAATCGGCCCACCTTCGCTCTTCAGGTTATCGGTGCCCCACAACACCATGGCGATCGATTCAGGGAAGCTACCGGTATCTTCATGATGACGTTTGAGCAAACGCTCGGCCTGACGGGCGCCATCTTTTACCGCATAGGCGCTAGGTAACCGGAACGGATCAAAGCCATGCAGGTTGCGACCCGCAGGCAACACCTCAGGCGTGCGTGTCAGATCACCACCCGGTGCGGGTCGCACATAGCGGCCGTCGAGCGCGGAAAGGATGCCATCGAGTTCGAAGTGTTCGTGCATCAGCGCATTGCTATCGGACAGCTGCTGCATCAATGCACGCTGCGCATCATCGAGCGTAATCTGCTCGCCGGTCAGCATTGCGCGTATCGCGCGGCGCAGTGACTCGTCGATGGTCGCGCCATGCGCAGATTCTGCGAGGGCTGCCAGCATATCGACGCGCTCTTCCAGCGTCGGTGCTTTACCCACCACGTGCAGGCCATGAGGAATCAGTGTGTATTCGAGTTCGAGCAGCTTGTCAGTCAACGCAGCAACCAGGTGCTCATCTTCTCCGGTCCATGCGGGTTCTGGCAGCGCCAATTCGAGTTCGCAAGCTTGCGACTGGATTAACGCAGCCAGCTCGGGACGCTCATGATCCTCATCCGGCCCCAGCTGACGCCAACGAGACAAGGAGCCTTTGAGTTCGTTCAAGCCGCGATACAAACCGGCTTCGGCCAAGGGCGGGGTCAGGTAAGACACCAGCGTCGCATTCGCGCGCCGTTTTGCAATCGTGCCCTCGGACGGATTATTTGCTGCGTACAGGTAGACATTCGGCAGATCGCCGATCAGGCGATCCGGCCAGCAGGCACCCGACATACCGGACTGTTTGCCCGGCATGAATTCCAGCGCACCATGCGTGCCGAAGTGCAGCACCGCGTGCGCGGCAAAATCTTCGCGCAGCCAGCGGTAGAACGCAGAGAACGCATGCGTCGGTGCGAATCCTTTGTCGAACAGCAGACGCATAGGATCGCCCTCGATACCCATCTCTGGCTGCACCGATACCAGCACGTTACCGAAGCGCGCGCCGAGCATGAAGATGTTGCGGCCATCCGTCTGATGGCGTCCGGGTGCTGGCCCCCATTGCGACTCGATTTCTCGCAGCCAGGGTTCGCGTCGTACGTGCTCGTCGGCGCTGATTTTTGCGATCACGTTCGCCTGTGCACCGTGATGTTCGGCATTACCTTTCAGGACAGCACGGCGCAGCTCGTCCACATCGGCAGGCAGATCAACCTGATAACCGGCACGCTGCATCGCAGCCAGCGTGTTGTACAAGGACTCGAAGACTGACAGGAAAGCGGCGGTACCGGTACTGCCGGCATTCGGCGGGAAATTGAACAGTACGACCGCAACACGGCGCTCGGCGCGCTCTGAACGACGCAATGCGACCAGCTTATCGACACGCGCGGCGATCATGTCGGCACGCTCGCTGCAGGTTTGCATATCGTTGCCAGCATCAGCCGGTGCGAAGGTGCAACCGCGTGCGCAACCGGAGCATGCCGTACCGGCTGCATCGCTGCGACCGCCATACACCAGCGAACCGCTCGAGCCATCGAGTTCGGGTAGCGCGACCATCATGGTGGATTCGACTGGCAGCAAACCCCGCTCAGAGCCGCCCCAGTTTTCCAGCGTCTGGAATTCGACGGGTGTCACGGCCATGTAAGGCACATCGAGTGCTGCCAACATGTCCTCGGCGGCTTTGGCATCGTTATACGCCGGGCCGCCGACCAATGAGAAGCCGGTGAGCGAGACGATGGCATCGACCGTCGACACGCCATCTTTCATAAAGTACGACTCGACCGCAGGACGCGCATCAAGGCCACTGGCATACGCAGGCAGTACCGACAAACCACGAGCTTCAAGCGCTGCGATGACGCCATCGTAGTGACGCGCATTGCCGGCGAGCAGATACGAGCGCATCAACAGCAAGCCTACCGTCGCCTTCGCGCCCGCGATACGCGGCACACGATCAAGCTTGTCGGACATCCCTTTATGGACGCCCGCGCCCTTCATGCGCGGATGATAGAGACCCACGTCCGGATACTCGATCGGCGCCTCCGGGGGTGCCTTGCCACGCAATGCTTTCCGCGCGCCATCGGCATAACCATTGACCAGCAGCTGCACCATGCTTGCGATGTTCTCTTCCGAGCCGGCGAGCCAGTATTGCAACGTCAGGAAATACGCGCGCACATCCTGCGCAGTGCCAGGAATAAATCGCAGCAGTTTTGGCAAACGACGCAGCATCTTCATCTGCTGCGCACCAGCGGTGGCCGCTGGTTTGCCCTCGGACGATTTGCCGCGCAATTTTTTCAGGAAGGCCATCGGCCCGCGCGTCGTGCCGTCCATCGAAAAACGCCCAATGCGCGTCAGTCGCATCACCTCGCCGGCAGACATAATGCACACCATCGCATCACAATCATCACGTCTAGCCTTGAGCGCCGGTAGCACTGGCAGAAAATGCTCTTCCATGAACAACATCGCAGCGATCACGATGTCTGCGGTCTCGATATCAGCAACACAGCGCGCGAGTGACTTGCTATCAGCAGACCAGTCGCTGGCAGCATGAACCGTCAGAGACAAGCCCGGCAGTCGGCGCTTCAGCAGCCGTTCGGCGCGCGCAGCGGCGCCCGCCAGATGGCTGTCCATCGTGACGATCACGACGCGCATGGCGTCCTCAGCGGCTGTAGTGGGCTTTCGCGTCATAGAGTGTCTCTATCGTGATCTGCAAAAGCCCGCAATCCTTCGCGAAGCGCTCGGTGTTGCGACGTGCCTTACCACGTACGAAAAACGGAATCTTGCCTAGCTCGCGCTCGGCGTCCGTGGTCCACGCGGGGGCGATCTCACCGGCATTGGCCGGCTCTGGCATCGCCGTCGGTGGCACCACCTGCGGCGGTGTATCCGGCATGGCATGGGCAAGGCTCTGCTTCTGTGCTGCCTTGCCGAGGTGCGAAGGCGCAGCACCGTCATGGAATTCGAAGTCTTCCCTGAACATACCGAGCAAGTGTTCTTCGAGACCCATCATCAGCGGATGAACCCAGTTATCGAAGATCACGTTCGCGCCCTCGAATCCCATCTGCGGTGAATGACGTGCCGGGAAATCCTGCACGTGCACGGGTGCGGAGATCACTGCGCACGGCAGACCAAGGCGCTTAGCGATGTGACGCTCCATCTGCGTCCCCAAGACCAGTTCCGGCGACAGCTCGGCGACTCTGGCTTCGACTTCCAGATAGTCATCCGTAATCAGCGCTTCAACGCCATAGATGGCGGCAGCGGCTCGCACTTCGCGTGCAAATTCGCGGCTGTAGGTGCCCAGTCCCACGACCTCAAAACCGAGTTCTTCCGATGCGATACGCGCTGCAGCGATGGCGTGCGTGGCATCACCGAACACAAACACGCGCTTGTTGGTCAGGTAGTTCGAATCAACTGATTTGGCATACCAGGGCGCACGTGATGTATCGCCTTCGATATCTGCAGGAACAGGAATGCCTGCCAGCGACGCCACCTCGGCGATGAATTCGCGTGTGGCTTGCGCACCAATGGGCACGACCGTCGTATGCGGCATGTTGAAGTTTTTCTTCAACCAGTTGGCCGCCTGCTGCGCAACTTCCGGATACATGATCACGTTGAAGTCTGCATCGGCCAGTTGCGCAATATCTTGTGGTGATGCTGACAGCGGCGCGACAACATTCACACGTACACCCAGCTGGCTCAGCAACTGGCGAATCTCGCGCAGGTCATCACGATGACGGAACCCCAATGCGCTCGGACCGAGGATGTTACAGCTCGGTCCGTTGGCGACATGACCTTCTGCACGCGGCTTGGCCAGCGCGCGGACGATCTGATAAAACGTTTCAGCTGCGCCCCAGTTTTCTTTCTTCTGGTACGACGGTAATTCCAGCGGTACGACCGGCACAGGCAAAGCCAGCGCGCGCGCCAGTCCACCCGGATCATCCTGAATCAATTCAGCGGTACACGATGCGCCGACCAGCATCGCCTGCGGCTGGAATCGCTCATAGGCATGCCGCGCGGCTTCCTTGAATAATTCTGCGGTGTCACTACCGAGATCACGCGCCTGAAAAGTTGTATAGGTGACCGGCGGCCGTTTCGGCAGACGCTCGATCATCGTGAACAGCAGATCGGCATAGGTGTCACCCTGCGGCGCGTGCAGCACATAGTGCACGTCCTTCATGGCCGTCGCGATGCGCATCGCGCCGACATGCGGCGGTCCTTCATAGGTCCAGAGCGTCAGCTGCATGCCAGCTCCCGAGTCAGCTTTGCCTTGCGGCGCAGTGGTCGTGCAAATAGCTCGGCAAGATCTGCTGCCTGCTCATAGCCATGTATAGGTGAGAACACCAGTTCGATGGCCCACTTGGTGGTAATGCCTTCCGCTTCCAGCGGATTAGCCAGACCCAGTCCGCACACCACGATGTCGGGCGCCTGCGCGCGGCAACGATCGAGCTGCTTCTCGACGTCCTGTCCTTCGGACAGCACGGTGTTCGAGGGCAGCAGCGCGAGTTCATGCTTGAGATGATCACGATGCAGATAAGGCGTGCCTACCTCGGTCAGCTGCATACCCAGCTCGCGCGACAGGAAGCGCGCCAGCGGCAGTTCGAGCTGTGAATCGGGGAAGAAGAAAATGCTGCGTCCTTCCAGCAGCTCGCGGCGGCTGGCGAGTGCTTTCTCGGCGCGCTCACGTGATGGGCGCGTGACTTCATCAAGCACGCTGTCGGCGATACCGAACGCACGCGCCGCGGCACGCAACCACTCCGTCGTTCCCTCGACACCAAACGGGAAAGTAGCCGTGAGTCGCTGTGCGCCGCGTTCATCCAGTGCGCGCGCCGTATCATTCAGGAAGGGTTGCGCCAGCAGATAACGCGTATTCGGGCCGACCGGCGGCAAGTCGCGCGACGAGCGCGGCGGGAAGAAGCGCACATTGTCGATACCGATCGCGCGCAAGTGGCGAGCGAACTGATCTTCAACGATGTCGGGCAGACAGCCGACAACCATCAGCGAGGCAGGATCGGCCGCATCAGAGGCGGGCAGCTGCGGTACCAATGACGCCAGACAGGCATCTTCGCCCTGCGTGAACGTGGTCTCGATGCCGCTGCCGGAATAGTTCAGCACGCGTACCTTGGGCAGGAATTCGCGTGACAGGCGCTCGGCCGCGCGCGACAGATCCAGCTTGATCACCTCGGACGGGCAAGAGCCCACCAGGAACAACATCTTGATGTCGGGACGGCGCTCGAGCAGGCGACGCACGACACGATCCAGTTCTTCATTCGCATCGGCGATACCAGCGAGGTCACGCTCGTCAATGATCGCGGTAGCAAAACGCGGCTCGGCAAAAATCATCACGCCCGCGGCTGATTGAATCAGGTGTGCGCAGGTACGTGAACCCACCACGAGGAAGAAGGCATCCTGAATCTTGCGATGTAACCAGACAATGCCGGTCAGACCGCAGAACACTTCACGCTGACCACGCTCGCGCAGCACGGGTGCGGACTCGCAGCCTTGCTCGGGGATCAGAGGAATCACGGCGTTCATGCCACCGCTCCGTTTGAGGTGCCTACCATGGCTGCTTCATCCGCCGCCTGGAGTCGAGCTGCACGCAGCTTCAGCAGGAATTGCGCTGCATTGATGGCATACGTCGCGTAAGCCGCCAGCGCCAGCAACATCAGTTCGCGTACCGAGAGCGCTCCGGTAAACAGCGCGATCAG
>CAZXRS010000118.1:0-6730 GCA_964642635.1 uncultured Bifidobacterium sp.
ATTGCTGACCAATATCGGTGATGCGCTGCGTAACTCGCTCGATGTACGGAGGAAGGCATGACACTGCTATCCGTGCACGATCTGTCGGTTCGCTTTGGCGATACCACCGTGGTCAACCGTGTGAGTTTCCAGATCAGGGCCGGTGAGAAATTCGCGTTGGTGGGTGAGTCCGGTTCGGGAAAGACGGTCAGCGCTTTGCAGCTGATGGGTATGACGCCCGAGGCGAAAACCACGGGCAGCGTGCTGTTCGAAGAGCGCGAGATCCTGACGATGTCAGACGCGCAGTTGCGCTCGCTGCGGGGCAAGGACATCGCAATGATTTTTCAGGAGCCGATGACCGCATTAAACCCGTTGTTCGCGATTGGCAACCAGATTGCTGAAGTCCTGATGTTGCACGAGGGGTTGACTGCGCGAGCGGCTGCCTTGCGCGCAGTCGAACTGCTGGACAAGACGGGCATACCAGAACCGGCGCGACGCGCGTTGTCTTATCCACATGAGTTATCCGGCGGCCAGCGTCAGCGCGCGATGATTGCGATGGCGCTCGCATGTAAACCCAAACTGCTGATCGCCGATGAACCGACCACTGCGCTCGATGTAACGATTCAGGTGCAGATTCTGGAATTGCTGAACCAGCTACAAAGAGACGAGGGCATGGCAGTGCTGATGATTACGCACGACCTGAATCTCGTGAAAAGCTTTGCTGATCGCGTAGGCGTGATGCAGCACGGTAGCCTGATCGAAACTGCGGACACAGCGGCCTTGTTCGCTACACCGCGTGAGGACTATACGAAGCGGCTGCTGTCCAGCCACGCCAAGCGCATGGTTGATGATGTAGTGCCGACACCGAAAGCGCTACTGGATGCGACAGACATACGCTGCCGCTTTTTCATCAAGCAGGGTTGGTTCAGGCAACGCGAGTTTGTTGCGGTTGATCGCTTGAGCCTCAGCTTGTCCAGTGGTGAGACCCTAGGTATTGTGGGTGAATCAGGGTCCGGGAAATCGACGCTAGGTATGGCGCTGTTGAGGCTATCGGTCGCACAGACCGATGGCAAGGTGATCTTTGATGGTCATGAGATCAGTGTGCTGAGTTCCTCGCAGCTGCGTCCCTTACGGTCGAAGATGCAGGTGGTATTCCAGGATCCGTTTGCCTCTCTGTCGCCTCGCCGCACAGTAGAGCAGATTGTCGTCGAGGGACTGGCACTTCATCATCCACAGCTGAGCCCTGCCGAGTTGCGCGAAGCGGTGGCAGAGTCGCTGACCGAAGTTGGTCTAACCCCAGCGATGATGTCGCGCTATCCGCATGAATTTTCCGGAGGCCAGCGGCAGCGCATTGCCATCGCTCGTGCCTTGGTATTGAAGCCGGCGCTGATTCTGCTCGACGAACCGACGTCATCGCTTGATGTGTCGGTCCAGTATCAGGTGCTGGAGTTGCTGGCGAATCTGCAGCAAAAGCATGGCATTGCTTATCTGTTTATTAGCCACGACCTCGGAGTGATACGAGCCATGGCACACCGCGTGATCGTGATGAAAGATGGCAAGGTGGTCGAAAGTGGTCAGACGTCCGAGGTCCTGTCTTCGCCGCGCGAGCCCTACACACAACGCTTACTGGCAGCGGCAAATTTCGCAACGGCTGCCTGAATGTTTCATTCCGCCTGCGCTAGCAGGAAAAACACGAACTCTGCTGAGATCAATCGTTTCGTTTGCGATGTCTCGGCTCAACGTTCTTGACGTCACGTTCTCGGCGATCGGATTTCTCGGCTTTAGCTCGGCTGCCTTTTGACGTTTTGTCGCCTTCCGTCTTGGGCGCTGATTTACCTTTGCCTTTTTTGCTGACCTTGATTTCAAGTTTCAGCTCCTGACCTGGTTTGAGTTTGTCATTGTTCAGGTCATTCCAGTGGCGTACTTCGGCGGCGGTTACCTTGTAGCGCGCCGTGATGCTGGCCATCGAGTCGCGTTTCCCTACC
Organism: uncultured Bifidobacterium sp.; assembly: GCA_964642635.1. GTDB lineage: Bacteria > Pseudomonadota > Gammaproteobacteria > Burkholderiales > Burkholderiaceae_D > Pernthalerella. The sequence continues at coordinate 1,965 of CAZXRS010000118.1, forward strand.
TTGATCTTGATTTTCTTCCGTGGAGGTTCATCAGGAGCGACGGCCAGAGTCGCGTTATCGGCGATCTCTTGCGCGATATCCTTGCTGGATTCAGCGGAAGTTTTCGGCACCAGTACCACTGAGCCAGCGGTCGGATGCATATTCGGTGGTATCGAATTCGCTTCGCGTATCACTTGCGGTGTGGTCTTGAATTTCGCGGCAATCGTTTCAATACGTTCGCGCGCAGCAGTGACCTTGTGTGCAGTCCAGCTTGATAGCGAGTGCGTCCATTTCGAGAGATTCTCCTTGAACTTCTCGGCATTCAGCTGAGGTAGCAGGATGCGCGTATTCGGACTGCCCGTGATCACTGGCTTGTTAAATTGCGGATTCAGCGCCCTGAATTCCTCCATCGGCAACTCGGCCAATTGCGCAGCGAGTTTGACATCGATGTCCCGGGTCTTATTGATGGAGACGAAGTAGGGCTGGTTTTCAACGACTGGGAGCGTGATGCCGTACTGCGCAGGCGCGGCGATGATGTTCTTCACTGCCTGCAGCTTCGGGTAGTAGTTGCGAGTCTCTGCCGGCATGAATGCGGACAAGCTGTTGAAATCAATATCGCGGCCGGCCGCTTGTGCTTTCACAATCGCGCGTGACACTGAGCCTTCGCCCCAATTGTAGGCTGCCAGCGCGAGCTGCCAGTCTCCGAACATGCCATACAAACGCTGCAGGTAGGTCAGCGCTGCATCCGTCGACGCCACCACATCGCGTCGCTCGTCCCGGAAGATGTTCTGCTTCAGATTGTAGTCACGCCCTGTACTGGGAATGAACTGCCACATACCGGCAGCTTTCGCGCTGGAGTAGGCCTGCGGATTGAAAGCGGACTCAATGAAGGGAAGTAGCGCAAGTTCCATAGGCATATTGCGCTTTTCGAGTTCCTGCACCACATGAAACAGGTAGCGAGACGCGCGCTGCGTGGTGCGCTGAATATATTCAGGGCGCGCGCTGTACCAGGTGACTTGTGTAGCCACCAGCGGATTGTTCAGGTCGGGAATCGCGAAGCCCTTGCGGATGCGTTCCCACAGGTCAAAATTAGATACGGTGACGTCGTCGAATTTGCCGTCAAATTCCGTGGCACCTAGACGAGGAGATTCCGCCGCTTTGGCATCGCGTGCCGGATCGACCGGGACAGCTGACGGGTCGATGCTCAGATCATTCGCATGGGATACGGACAGTGTCAGGCTGGCGAGTATTGCAATGTACGCCAGCCGGTAGGGGCTGTAGGGCTGCATTGGCCTGTTTCGCGCATGTCAGGAGACTGCATTGCCGGACATGCAAATTGAGTTCGCGCAAGTGTAAGTAAGAGCACGAAAGTCCGTCAAGAAATATTACATGTTGATATACGTGAATTTGCGGAGGTTTAGCAAGGAAGAAAGCTAAATCGGCACTATTTAGCCGCGGTAAGTGTTCTTCCACTCGCGCAGCGCCGCGAACGCGGCAACCGCATCATTCCCGGTGAGGCGGCCTTCGGCATGCAGCGTGTCCAGCACCGATGCTTCGGTTGGACGCAGGAAGGGGTTGGTGCGTCGTTCAATGCCTATGGTCGATGGGACGGTCGCTTCACCACGCTCGCGCCTTTGCTGCTCAAAGGCCAGACGCTCTGCAACGGCGGGATTGCCGGGTTCGGCGGCTACAGCGAAGCGCAAATTCGATACCGTGTATTCATGCGCGCAATACACTTTCGTGTCTTCAGGTAGGGCAGCCAGTTTCGCCAGCGATGCGGTCATTTGCGCAGGAGTTCCTTCGAATAGTCGGCCACAGCCGCCGGCGAACAGTGTGTCACCGCAGAATAGCCAGCGCTGATCGGCGGTGACATAAGCGATATGGCCGGCCGTGTGGCCCGGCACATCCAGCACCGATAGCGCGAGGCCCAGCGATGGCAACTCGACCACATCACCCTCGCTCAGCGGATGCGAGAGACCCGCGATTTTCTCGCGCGCTGGCCCGTATACCGGTACCTTTCGCAGCGCCAGAAGCTCGGACACGCCGCCTGCATGGTCGCCGTGATGGTGAGTGAGTAGAATAGCGTCCAGTTTCAGGTTCAATGACGCCAGCGCTGCTTCGATCGGAGCAGCATCGCCGGGGTCTACGACCGCCGCATGCTGCTGATCATGGATAAGCCATAGGTAGTTATCGGCAAACGCCGGAATCGCGGTCACCTGCAGGGATGGTTTCACTGACATGAGCATGAATCAAAACGTTTCGGATAGTTCGATTATATCGCTCGACCCCTGGTTCGATACGCCGGCCGGGCACTACGCGCGCGCATGGGAGCAGGCGCGACTGGACGAACTGACTGCCGATATCTTTGGATTTAATGCAGTGCAGGTCGGATTGCCGCGGCTCGACGCCTTGTCGGCGAACCGTATGCCGAATCGCTGGGTGACGGACGCTGCCTGGCCGGTTCAGAAGCTGCAGGAAGATCGACACGCAGTGGTCGTGCACGATTTCACTGAGCTGCCGTTTGCGACACAGAGCCTTGATCTGGTGGTGCTCCCACATGTGCTCGAGTTCTCCGCCGAGCCACATCAGGTGCTGCGTGAGGTCGAGCGCGTGCTGATTCCTGAGGGCCAGGTCATCATCTGCGGATTCAACCCGATTAGCATGTGGGGCGTGCGACAGGCTGCGGGCCGAGTGACGGGCGCGCATTTCCTGCCGCTACACGGCGAATTCATTAGCGTGCCGCGTCTGAAAGACTGGCTGAAGTTGTTGAACATGGAAATCAATCGTGGCCACTTCGGCTGCTACGCGCCACCCTGTGAGACGGATAAATGGCTACGGCGTTTCGCCTTCCTCGAAAAGGCAGGCAACCGCTGGTGGCCTTATCTGGGTGCGCTGTATATTGTGCAAGCGATAAAGCGCGTCAAGGGCATGCGGCTGGTCGGGCCGGCGTGGGAACGGCAGCGGGCTGTGGTACCGGGCACCTTGCCGGTCACGAACCGCATGAAAGGTCAACAGGAAACGAATGGATAAGGTAGAGATCTTCACCGATGGTGCCTGCAAAGGTAATCCCGGGCCCGGTGGCTGGGGCGCATGGCTGATCGCCGGTGGCATGGATGCCTGGATAGATGCAGGTCGTCCCGTGGCGAAGACGAAGGAGTTATGCGGTGGTGAGCGAGAGACCACAAATAACCGTATGGAACTGCAGGCGGTGATTGAGGCCTTGAACGCACTCACGCGTCCGTGCGAGCTGATCGTGCACACCGACAGCCAGTATGTTTACAAGGGCATCAGCGAATGGCTACCCGGCTGGAAGGCGAAAGGCTGGAAGACCGCGAGCAAAGCGCCCGTGAAGAATGTCGACCTGTGGCAAGCGCTTGATGAGGCGCGGCTGCGTCATACGATAGACTGGCGTTGGGTGAAGGGACACGCCGGCCATGAAGGCAATGAAAAGGCTGACGAGCTGGCGAACCGGGGCGTGGATGCTGTCATTAACAGTACACGCGCAGCCTGATTATGTGGAAACGGAACGATGCGACAAATAATTCTTGATACTGAAACTACCGGCCTGAATGCAAAGAGTGGCGACCGTATTGTTGAGATCGGTTGCGTCGAGATGGTGAATCGTCGGCTGACGGGTAATAACTTTCACTACTACCTCAATCCTGAGCGCGATTCCGATCCGGGTGCGCTGGCTGTGCATGGACTCACGACGGAATTCCTGAGCGACAAACCGAAGTTCGCAGACATCGTTGATGAGCTGTGCGAGTTCATTCGTGATGCCGAGATCATCATTCATAACGCGCCGTTCGACATCGGCTTCCTTGATGTAGAGCTCGAGCGTACCGGCAAACCTGCGATGTCTGCGCATGTGCAATCCGTCACCGATACGCTGGTGAAGGCCAAGGAGCTCTTCCCGGGAAAGCGTAATTCACTGGATGCGCTCTGCGAACGCTACGGCGTATCGAATGCGCACCGCACGCTGCATGGCGCATTGCTAGACTCTGAACTGCTGGCCGAGGTCTATCTGGCGATGACGCGCGGTCAAGACAGCCTGACGATGGACCTGCAAGTCGACGCCTCGGGCAGAAGTGTCAATGGGATGGGCATCGCCATGGCTGACATCGTCGTACTCGCGCCGACGGACGAAGAGCTGGCTGCACACGAGGCGCTGCTCAATGACGTAGATAAGGATGCAAAGGGCGCGTGCGTATGGCGCCAGCTCGCCGAAACTCCACCGAGTTGAAGCAGCTGCCGGACTGTGACATAATCCCGCTTCTTTCGGGAGGTTAGCTCAGGGGTAGAGCGATCGCCTCACACGCGATAGGTCGCTGGTTCGAAGCCAGCACTTCCCACCACCGAATGAAAAAGCCGACCAGTGATGGTCGGCTTTTTGTTTGGGCGCGAGCCGGGCGAGGAGCGCGGCGTTAACCTGCGCGCTTGCGCTGAATCGCCGCACCGGGGCGTAGTTTTTTCTGCCCAAATTTTTTGGCCACTGTTTTGAGTGGCGGTGTCTCGTCACGGCGCGGTCGTCTGACATTGATTGCAGCGGCATCAGAACGCGGTACCAGATGTTGCGGACCATTACCAATAAGCTCGGCGCGTCCCATGCGCTTGAGGCCCTCGCGCAGAATCTCCCAATTGTTCGGGTCGTGATAACGCAGCAATGCTTTGTGAAACTTTCGGATTTTGGCCAGCCTCGGCGTCTCAACAGCTTCGGAGTCTTTAGCGATTTTTCGCAGCGGGTTCTTGCGCGTGTGGTACATGGTGGTGGCCATCGCCATCGGCGT
>CAZXRS010000119.1:0-6649 GCA_964642635.1 uncultured Bifidobacterium sp.
TCAGGGCATGATGGTGCCGTTCTCCGCATTCTCGTCTAGCAAATGGGTAAACGGCCCGGTGCAACTGGTGCGCTTCAATGGGTACCCGGCAATGAAGATTCAGGGCGATGCGGCGCCGGGCAAATCTTCTGGTGATGCGCTGGCCGAAGTCGAGAAGCTCGTCGCGCAGCTACCGCAGGGCATCGGCTACGAGTGGGCCGGCCAGTCGCTCGAAGAAAAGGCCGCAGGATCGACAGCAACGCTGCTGTTCGCGCTGTCACTGCTGGCCGTGTTCCTGGTGCTGGCTGCACTGTACGAAAGCACCTCCATCCCTATCGCCGTGCTGCTGGTGGTACCGCTGGGTGTGTTAGGTGCGGTGGCATTCACCGTGTTGCGCGGTATGCCGAATGATGTGTACTTCAAGGTTGGCCTGATCGCCATCATTGGTTTGTCAGCGAAGAACGCAATCCTGATTATCGAATTCGCGAAAGATCTGCAGGCAAATGGTATGGATCTTATCCAGGCCACACTGACTGCCGTACGGCTGCGGTTCCGACCCATCATCATGACGTCGTTTGCCTTTATTCTCGGCGTACTGCCGCTAGTGATCGCGAGCGGTGCCGGATCTGCGAGCCAGCGCGCTATTGGTACTGGTGTGATGGGTGGAATGATCACCGCTACTGTACTCGCCGTATTCTTCGTACCGGTTTTCTTCGTCGTGATTCGCAGTATTTTCAAAGGCAGCGAGCGACAGCGCAAGCTATATGCCTCGCACATGGAAGCCAATAAGGGCCCCTAATAATGAAAACAAAAATTCTTCCTCTATCCATCGTGGCTGCGCTAGTCACGTTATCTGGCTGCCAGTTTGTTCCGGATTTTCTACTGCCGAAAGCACCGATACCTGAGCAGTTCAGTATGGACAGCCAAAATGGCACAGCGGCCGCTGATATTGGTTGGCGCGAATTTTTTCAGAATCCGGAGTTACAGCAGGTAATCACGCTGACGCTGGCTAACAACCGCGACTTGAAGACGGCTGCGCTGCGCATCGAAGAGGCACGCGCACTCTACGGCATTCAGCGCGCAGATCAACTGCCGAACATCAATGCCACAGCGGGAGGCACCCGAACACGGGCACTGGTACCCACGGTACCCACTTACGCTACTTACACGTCCTATCAGACCGGCCTTGGTATGACCGCGTTCGAGCTGGATTTCTTCGGACGCGTGAAGAACCTGTCCGACGCGGCGCTATCACAATTTCTCGCCACTGAAGAAGCGCAGCGCGCTGCGAAGGTCGCGCTGATCGGCGAGGTCGCGAAAGTCTGGCTCAATGAACGCGCGCTGGCTGAGCAGGCTCAGATCGCCGAGAATACGCTGAAGGCGCGACGCACATCGTACGAGCTAGTGAAGCAGCGCTTTGATGCGGGTATTTCTAATGCGCTCGACCTGCGTCAGAGCGAGACGCTGGTGCAATCGGCGGTATCGGCGGCCCTGTCGCTGAAGCGCCAGCACGCTCAGAGCATGAACGCACTCGTCCTACTGACAGGTAGCGCCGCGAAACTACCCGAGCAACAGGCTACGCTGTCGATGCAATCCATCACAGCCGACATTGGTGCAGGCTTACCCTCTGATCTGCTGACCCACCGTCCTGATATCCGTGCCGCCGAGCGACAGCTGCGCGCTAATCAGGCCAATGTCGCCGCTGCGCGTGCTGCATTCTTTCCGCGTATTTCTCTGACGGCGGGTGTAGGCGTCGCAAGCTCTTCGCTATCGAATCTGTTTGGTAACGGCACCAACACCTGGAACTTCACGCCAGTGGTTTCGCTACCGATTTTCGATGCAGGTCGTAATCAGGCCACCCTCGATCTGGCGAAGGTCCGCACGAACATCGCCGTCGCGAACTATGAGAAGACCGTTCAAGTCGCGTTCCGTGAAGTCGCCGATGCGCTCGATGCGCGTGCTACGCTAGCTGAAGAGATCACTGCGCAGGAAGCCGTGCGCAATGCGCAGGCAGCGCGTCTGGAGCTGGCACAGGCACGCTATAAAAATGGCGTTGCCAACTATCTTGATGTACTTGATGCCGAGCGCGAGTTGTATACCGCCGAACAGCAACTGCTCGCTACGCGTCTGCTGCGACTCACCAATGCGGTCGATCTGTACCGCTCTCTGGGCGGTGGGCTGATTGAAGGTAACGCGAAGTAAGGCGTTTTCATCATCCGCATCAGGCCAGTCGTTGACTGGCCTTTTTTATTGCTGGCTCGTGTGATGGTTCGCGAAACTGACTGCAGGCAGATGCTGACGGATCACTGCGAGTGTTTTCTGCGTCGCTCCGCCCTCACTCTCAGCGAATCGCTGCGCTGCCTGCGACATCTGCAGCAAACGCTCGCGATCCACGATCAGATCGAAGCTCATTTTGAACACTTGCAAAGGCTCATAGACGCGCAGCGCAGCGCCCTGAGCGATCGCCTCTTCGCTGGCATGGGTGAAGTTGAAGGTGTGGGGGCCGAGCAATGCCGGCTTGCCACAGGCGCAGGCCTCGATCAGGTTCTGGCCGCCTAGGGGGAGCAGACTGCCGCCGATGAAAGCAAAGTCGCAGGCGCTGTAGTAAGCGAACATCTCACCCATCGTATCGCCAATGAGTACTTGCGCATCCGACGGTACGGTCTCCCCTTTGAGCTGAGACTTACAGACCACGCGCAGTCCCTGATCTTCGAATAACTTTGCAACCTCTGCGAAGCGCTGCGGATGCCTTGGCACGATCATCAGCAAAAAGTCCGGTGGAAGTGTCGCTTTCATGTAGCCAGACAGCAGTAGCGCCTCTTCACCCTCGCGCGTACTGGCACACAGCAAGGTCGGCCGCGTACCAATTTTCAGACGCAGCAGTGCACCAGCAGCACGCATAGCATCAGGCACATCGACATCGAATTTCAAATTGCCGGTGACATGCAGATTGCGCGCCCCCATGGCCGCCAGACGTGTCGCATCTGCCTGAGTTTGTGCGGCGATCACATCAAATCGACGAGCTGCATCCCCCAGCAATCCGGCAAATCGCTGACCGCGGCGCAATGAACGCTCAGACAAACGCGCATTAATCAGCGCCATCGGCACACCGGCGGCCTTCGACGAGGCGAGTAATGCGGGCCATACCTCGGTCTCCATTAACAGACCGATGCGGGGCTGAAAATGATGGATGAATCTCTCCGTCAGCGACAGATTGTCATAAGGCAGATAGGCCTGCGTAATCCGCGGCTCGTTCCCGAAGAGTGCCTTGCCCGTCGCACGACCCGTGGGCGTCATATGCGTGAGCAGCAGATGATGATCGGGATAGGCTTCCAGTAATGCGTGTATCAGTGGCTCTGCGGCTCGAGTTTCGCCGACTGATACCGCGTGTAGCCAAATCAGACGAGGAGGTGCCGGAATGTTATAGCGCCCTAGCCGTTCGTTGATGTGAGCGCGATACCCCGGCTCGCGCCGGCCACGCCACCACAGACGCAGCAGCGCGAATGGCAGCAGACACCACCACAGGAAAGAATAAAAACGAAGGGATACCGTCATTCAGGATTCAAAATGGCAGACGCGCATCCGGCTTGATATGCACGATCGCATCGCCAATGGCTTTCTGTATGCGTACCAACGCTTCGTCATTTTCCGCCTCGAAGCGTAATACTAAGACCGGGGTGGTATTCGATGCCCGACACAAACCGAAACCATCAGGATACTCGACGCGCACACCATCAATGGTGACGATTTGCGACGCACCGGGCCATGTCGCCTCTTTTTGCAGGCGAGCGACTAGGGCGTGGTTCTCGCCTTCGGCCAACTGTATCTGTAACTCTGGCGTGGACTTTGACTGCGGCAAGGCATTCAGCGTGGTAGTGATATCGTTCATGCGACTGATCAGCTCAAGTAGTCGGGCACCGGCATACAAACCATCATCAAAACCGTACCAGCGATCCTTGAAGAACAGGTGACCGCTCATTTCGCCACCAAAAGGTGCCCCGGTTTCACGCATCTTGGCCTTCACCAGCGAATGCCCAGTCTGACACATCAGCGGCTTTCCACCTGCTGCAGTAACTACTGGCGCGATGTGTCGCGTGCACTTCACGTCATACAGAATGGTCCCGCCAGGATGGCGGGTCAGGACATCTTGAGCAAACAGCATCAGCTGGCGATCGGGGAAAATCACCTGACCATCCTTGGTGACAACACCGAGACGATCGCCATCACCGTCGAACGCGAGACCGATCTCTTCAGGACCTTGCGCCAGTGCGTGGATCAAATCTTCGAGATTCTCGAGATGCGCAGGATCGGGATGGTGATTCGGAAAATGACCATCAACCTCGCAGTACAACTCAGTCACGTCGCAACCGAGACCTCGATATAAATCACCGGCGACGCTGCCGGCCACGCCGTTTCCGCAATCAATCGCGATCTTCAGAGGGCGCGCGAGTTTTACATCGGACAGGATGCGTTCGAGATAGGCAGAACGAATATCATGCTGACTATAGCTACCCTGCCCGTTACTGACATTCTTTTCGACGATGCGGCGGTAGAGCGCCTGTATCGCCTCGCCATAAATCGCTTCACCCGCCAGCACCATCTTGAAGCCGTTGTAGTCGGGCGGATTATGGCTGCCGGTCACCATGATGCCGCTAGGTGCGCTAAGTGCATATGTCGCGAAGTACAGCATCGGCGTGGCAACCATGCCGACATCAATCACATCAACGCCCGCTTGCTGCAAGCCTTCTGCTAGCGCCGTTGATAACTCAGGGCCGGATAGACGGCCATCGCGTCCGATCACGACGATCTTTTCACCTTTGGCCTGTGCGGCGGAACCGAATGCGAGACCAATCTGTTTCGCGATCGCCGCATCGAGGGTACTGCCGAGTACGCCACGAATATCGTAGGCTTTGAAAATACCAGGTGTCAGTGTTGCCTTGTTCATGGACTCACTCTTTCGTCAGTTCGTTGCACGTTGCTGCATACATAGCCTCAGCGCTTCATCCCATGCAGGAAGATCGCCAAAAGTGCGACGGAATTTATCGGTATTCATCATTGAGTTTTTTGGCCGCACAGCTGGCGTTGGATACTCAGCGGTCGTAATCGCATGCAGCTGTGGTTTCTTCATCACCGAAGCGTCAGCAAAGATCGCCTGCGCAAAACCAAACCAGCTGGTGTGTCCGCCGGAGCACAGATGATAGATGCCAGACAGGTTCGCAAGCTGCGCAGGCTCACCCGCGTCGCGAATGATGGCTACGGTCGCATCCGCGATCGTATGGCTCCAGGTCGGCGCACCCACCTGATCATCGACGATAGACAATTCGTCACGCGTCTCGGCCAGTCTCAGCATAGTCATCAGGAAATTTTTTCCATACAGACCGTATACCCAGCTCGTACGCAAGATGAGGTGCGTGCCAGCGACTTCCGTAATAGCCTGTTCTCCGGCCAGCTTGCTACGACCATAGGCTGATAATGGTGCGGTGGCGTCGTCTTCGAGCCATTGTCCGTCCTTGCTACCGTCGAACACGTAATCCGTTGAGTAATGGATCAGGGCGGCACCCATCCGCTCCGCCTCTTCGGCCAACACTCGCGGAGCTTGCGCATTGATGCGGAAAGCCATGGCCTCATCCGCCTCGGCCGCATCCACGGCGGTATAAGCGGCTGCATTGATGATGACGGTAGGCTGTAGCTCACGCACCGCCATGCGCAGCGCATCGGGATCTGAAAGATCAAGCTGTGAGCGGTCAAGCGCAATGATCTCGCCCAGCCCCTGCAACGACGACGTCAGCGCATGGCCGACCTGACCGTTGCGGCCAGTGACGAGCAGCCTCATGGATAGGTCTCGGCCTGAGCCAGCGGCACGCCGGCCTTGTCCTTTGCCGACAACAGCGGCTCACTGTGCAGCGGCCACGGTATGGCGAGCGAAGCATCATTCCACAGCACCGAGCGTTCATGCTCGGGCGCATAGTAATCAGTCGTCTTGTAGACAAAATCGGCGGACTCGCTGGTGACCAAAAAGCCGTGCGCAAAGCCCGGCGGTATCCACAACTGACGATGATTCTCTGCCGACAGCATCACGCACACTGACTTGCCAAAGGTCGGCGACGAGCGACGAAGGTCGACGCACACATCAAATACTTCACCCGCAATCACGCGCACCAGCTTGCCCTGCGGCTGTTGCAGCTGATAGTGCAGACCGCGCAAGACGCCACGCGCTGAACGTGAATGATTATCCTGCACAAAATTCAGCGCTAATCCTGTGAGCTCTTGGAAGCGCCGCTGGTTGTAGCTCTCGAAAAAAAATCCGCGTGTATCGCCAAATACCTTAGGCTCGATAATCAGTACATCCGGAATATCAGTGCGCACGATGTTCATGAATCAATACACCGTTTCGTTAAGCAACCTGATCAAATACTGACCGTAAGCGTTTTTCTTCATCGGCTCGGCCAGTTTTTCCAGCTGTGCTGCATTGATGTACTGCTTACGATAGGCCACTTCTTCCGGACACGCCACTTTCAAGCCCTGGCGCTTCTCCAATGTCGCTATGAACTGTCCGGCATCCAGCATCGAGTCATGCGTACCGGTATCCAGCCAGGCCATGCCGCGCCCCATCACCTCCACCTGCAGCGTGCCTTGCTCAAGATAGACGCGGTTCACATCCGTGATCTCC
>CAZXRS010000120.1:0-6647 GCA_964642635.1 uncultured Bifidobacterium sp.
GGTCGTCACCAGTGTTCTTGCGCAGGTCGAGGAATTCCTCGATATCCATGTGCCACGTCTCGAGATAAGCGCAGACTGCACCTTTGCGTTTACCACCCTGATTAACCGCAACCGCCGTATCGTTAACCACCGTCAGGAAAGGCACCACGCCTTGCGACTTACCGTTGGTGCCTTTGATATGAGCGCCGAGTGCGCGCACCGGGGTCCAGTCATTACCCAGACCTCCCGCGTACTTCGCCAGCAGCGCATTTTCCTTGATCGCCTCGTAGATCCCGTCGAGGTCATCCGATACCGTGGTCAGGTAGCACGACGAGAGCTGCGAACGTTGTGTACCCGAGTTGAACAGGGTCGGGGTCGAGCTCATGAAGTCAAAGCTAGACAGCAGGTGATAGAACTCGATGGCACGCGCTTCACGATTGATCTCGTTAAGCGACAGGCCCATCGCGACACGCATGTAGAAAGCCTGTGGCATCTCGATGCGGGTACCCTGAATATGCAAGAAATAACGATCGTATAAAGTCTGCAGACCGAGGTAGCCGAACTGCAGATCGCGCTCTGGCACCAGCGCATTGGCGAGCTTCTCGAGATCAAACTGCGCGAGTTTTTCATCGAGCAGCTCTGCGTCGATGCCCTTTCTGATGAAACGCGGGAAGTACTCGATGTAGGCCGCTTTCGCATCTGCCTGCGCAACTTCGCGACCAAAGACTTCCTTACGGATGGTGTGCATTAGCAAACGTGCGGTCACCTGGCTGTAGGCTGGGTCTTTTTCCATCAGCGCACGCGCGGCCAGGATGGTGGACTTGTACAGCTCTTCGATCGGCACGCCGTCGTAAAGATTGCGCACGGTCTCATGCAGAATCGCATCTGCATCGACATGCTTCTCCAGGCCGATACAGGCCGAAGTAATCATTTTCTTCAGCTTGTCGTGGTCCAGCGGCACGCGTTGGCCGTCGGCCAGGATGTGCAGCTCGGCATGCGGCGCGGCCGCAGTCTTCGACGATTGCTGCTGGGCGCGCTCCTCCTGACGCTTCGCACGGTAGAGCACATACGCACGCGCAACATCATGCTCACCCGAACGCATCAGCGCCAGCTCAACCTGATCCTGAACGTCTTCGATATGGAACGTACCGCCCGCCGGCTGGCGACGCACCATCGCTCCAACGACCATCTGCGTGAGCTGCTCGACAAGTTCGCGCACGCGCGCCGAGGCCGCGCCCTGACCCCCGTTCACAGCGAGGAAGGCCTTGGTCATCGCGATCGAGATCTTCGAAGGCTCAAAGCTCACCACCGCCCCATTGCGGCGGATGATCTTGTAATCGGCGATCGCCGCCGAGTGCTCAGCGGTCGACGGCGAAAGGGTCGAGACGGTGGGCGCAAATTCGTGGGTCGACTTGCCTGATGTTTCCTGACTAGTAAGCACTGCGCCTCCTGAAAAAACTCCGGACGTAATGGTCCTGTTGTTCAAATCATGCCGAAAAACCATTCCGGCACCTTTGTTGATTATTCTTTCCAGCTGGCGCGCCGCACGCGAATCTGCGCAGGCACGAACTGGAAAATTTTTACAGCCGGTGGGCCCTGACCAGGCCCGACATCCCTCGGAAAAGTCCGAAAAACCGCTTACGTGCTTGCGTTGCCTGGTCAGATCAATTGATACGCACATCCACTATATCTAGTGGATAACGCGACAGCGAACACTAATTGTAGTGGCCGGCGGGTCAAGTTGCAACCGGTTTTTTGGAAGCAATCAGATAGGAAAAGTTACCGTTGCTCGGGTTTTCGATAACGAAATCACTGCACCATTTTGCGACGCCGCAAGATCGTCCCGAAAACGTGTCCAGTTGAAATGCGGACCAGGATCGGTTTTACGTCCTGGCGCGACATGTTCATGGCCGCGCACGTCGGAAATGGGATGACGCTGCATTAAGGCAAGCGTCAGCGCGGCAAGCGTGCGGTATTGCGCATCGCAGAAATCTTCGGTGTCCGTACCCTCGAGTTCGATGCCAATTGAGAAATCATTGCAACGCTCGCGGCCCTGAAAAGTTGATAATCCGGCATGCCAGGCGCGGTCATTGGTCGACACGAATTGCAGCGCGACACCATCACGCCGAATCAGAAAATGCGAAGACACGCGTAATCCACGCAATTGCTCGAAATACGGATGTGCATCGCAGTCGAGACGATTCGCGAACAGGTCTTCGATCTGATCACCGCCGAATTCACCTGGCGGAAGGCTAATGTTGTGGATGATCAGCAGGTCAATAGCGACGCCGTCGGGGCGCGCATCGAAGTTCGTGCACTCTGCTCGACGCAACTCACGGCACCAGCCGGCATCATCAATAGTAAACACAGGTTCAGTCGAGGTCATGGATAGCGAGTCGTTGCATGCGGTAACGCAACTGCCGCAAGCTTATCCCAAGAAGGGTCGCCGCGCGGCCTTGATGAAAGCGCGACTGTCGCAATGCGCGCCGCACCAGCGCACGCTCGACCGATTCCAGATGCGCAGGCAACGATAGCGGCAAGCTGGCATGCTCAATGTTTGTCGGCGCCCTATCGTTCGCCGCGGCGACTACTCTGTCTGCGGACGACTCAAACTGCAAGTCATGCGCATGAATTTCTGCATCGAGCACCAAGGCCACAGCGCGCTCCAGGATGTTTTCGAGTTCGCGCACATTTCCCGGGAATGCATACGTGCGCAGGCGCTCGAGCGCGTCGTCGGACAAGCGGAGATGACGCGCTCCGCCTAGGCGAGACAAAATGGTCTCGCACAGCATCGCCAAATCTGCCCGGCGTTCACGCAGGGGTGGCAGACGTAATTCGATCACTTGTAGCCGGTAGTACAGGTCCTGCCTGAATTCACCACATCGCACCGCCTCAGCCAGATCGCGATTGGTAGCGGACACAACGCGAATATCGACCGGCTCCTCACGCTGACCTCCCAGCTTGCGCACACTGCGTTCCTGCAACGCGCGCAGAAGCTTTACCTGCATGGCCGGCGGCAACTCGGCGACTTCATCGAGAAATAGCGTGCCGCGATGCGCAGCTTGGAAAAATCCACCGCGCTCTTCATGCGCGCCCGTAAACGCACCGCGCTTATGACCAAAAAACTCGGACTCCATCAGCGCTTCCGGGATAGCGCCGCAATTGACAGCGATAAATGGATGGGTGCAACGACGACTGTGCGCGTGCAGATCGCGTGCAGCCAGTTCTTTACCGCTACCAGATTCACCAACGATCGCCACAGCAGCATCGCTATTCGCTATCCGCAATATCTGCGCTCGCACCGCTCTCATGGGCGGCGATTCGCCGATTAATCGAAAAGCAGGCTCGGCAATGGCGTGGGAAGTGCGCAACATAGGTAAGTAGCACCGTAGAAAACGCGCAAGGGTAATGCATACCGATTCACTACGCACGCGATGCGCGCGGAATGCAACAGCTCGTGCTTCATGGGAAAGATCAATGCGCTCGCGGATAGGCATGACGGCACTATCCGCCTTCCGCAGTTAACGGTCCGAATGATTCGCGCGATGCGCGTCGCTGCAGAAATAGCGAGAGCCGGTACCGGACACGGCTTCAGAAAGCGGCAGATGCATGCCGCAGTGCGTACAGGCCACCATTTTTTCAGCCTGATCTTCAGGGTCTGCTGCAGAGGCAGAAACATCTTCAGCCTTCAGCTTCTTCGTCTCATACCAGCGCCAAGCCAGATAAATGACCAGCGCCCAGATCAGAAACTTCAAGCAAGACTCCGGTGCAGCACCACCTCAAGCACGAAACGGCTGCCCACATAGGCTAGCAAGAGCGTCACGAACCCAGTGAGGGTGAACGACAGCGCAGTTTTGCCACGCCAGCCTCGCCACTGGCGTCCAGTCAGCAGCGCGCCAAACAGCAACCATGAGAAGAGCGTAAAAACGGTCTTGTGCTCGAAACGGAAGGGTTTGCCGAATACTTGCTCGGAAAAGAAAATGCCGGACAGCATAGTCAGCGTGAGCAGCACGAAACCGATAAAGATCATGCGAAACAGCAATCGCTCCATCGTGAGTAAGGCAGGGAGCCTATCCAGCGCCCCCGCGAACCAGCTTTTGTGCGTTACCGCCGAGGCCAGCGAATGCAAACGCGATTCCTGCATCGACATCAACACCGCGTAGAAAGCAGCGATCGTCAGCACGCCATAGGCCAGCGTCGATACGATGATATGCGCCGAGAACCAGTGTGATTTCCCGGCTAGCGGAATCAGCGTGCCGGGGAAAGCGAGCGGCAACAGAGCGGCAACGGCGGCGAAAGGCAGCATCAGGCGACGCAGGCTGTCTACAGAGAGATTGCGATTCTCTAGCCAGTAAGCAGTCACCGACACCCAAAGCGCCGCTGACAGCATGGTCGCAAAACCAAGCCGCACTGCTTCGGGCTCAATCACCAGAGCAAACAGCGCGACCCCATGACACAACCATGCGAGTACGGTGCCAAGGGATACCGCACGTTGGCGCTGCTCGGGCAGCAATGCGCAAATGAGATAGAGCAGGGCGACGGCCGGAAGAATGATGAGTTGCATCTGACCAGTGTACACCATGACATCATCGTCTCCGAAGAGGGGGTGCGGTAAAATTACGCCACGTTTTCCCTCTGCGTCACCGGCATTTTCGCCGCCGAGCTACCTGCCGGCAAATTCATCAATACCATGCTCAATAATCTGACCCAACGTCTCTCCAAAGTCGTCAAAACCATGCGCGGCGAGGCGCGACTGACCGAGGCCAACACTGCCGAGATGCTGCGCGAGGTAAGACTGGCGCTGCTCGAGGCGGACGTCGCACTGCCTGCAGTGCGCGACTTCATCGCGAAAGTGAAAGAAAAAGCGCTGGGCGAGGCCGTGGTGGGTTCACTGACGCCGGGGCAGGCGCTGGTCGGCGTGGTCCACGACGAACTGGCCAAGCTCATGGGTGCAGACCTTGGCCCTGAGGCGTCGCAGCTGTCGTTCGCCACCCAGCCGCCGGCGATCATTCTGATGGCCGGCCTGCAGGGCGCAGGTAAAACCACCACGACCGGTAAGCTGGCGAAATACCTGCAGGAACAGAAAAAGAAAAAAGTACTGACTGTATCGACCGACGTCTACCGTCCGGCTGCAATCGGTCAGTTGCAGACTGTCGCGTCACAGGTAGGCGCTGATTTTTTCCCGTCCGACACGACGCAGAAACCGGTCGACATCGCGCTGGCCGCGCTCGACTGGGCAAAGAAACATCATCACGAAGTCCTGCTGATCGACACCGCCGGACGCTTGGGCATTGACGAAGCGATGATGGCCGAAATCCACGCGCTGCACGCAGCGGTCAAGCCGATCGAGACCCTGTTCGTGATCGATGCGATGCTGGGACAGGATGCAATCAACACGGCGCGCGCATTCAATGAAGCGCTGCCCCTGACCGGTATCGTTCTGACCAAACTCGACGGTGACGCGCGCGGTGGCGCCGCGCTGTCGGTGCGCCATGTCACGGGCAAGCCGATCAAATTCGCGGGCGTCGCCGAGAAGCTCGACGGGCTTGAGGCCTTCGATCCTTCTCGAATGGCCAATCGCATCCTTGGCATGGGCGATATCCTGGCGCTGGTCGAGGAAGCGAAGAAGGGCGTCGATCTCGCAGCAGCGCAGGACCTCGCGCAAAAAATCAAAGGTGGCGGTAAATTCGACCTGAGCGATTTCAAAGCGCAGATTTCACAGATGAAAAAAATGGGTGGGCTATCTGGCCTGCTCGACAAGTTGCCCGCACAGTTCCAGCAGGCAGCGACCGGTTCGAACATGGATCAGGCCGAAAAACAGGTACGGCGCATGGAGGGAATCATCAATGCGATGACCCCGCAAGAGCGGGCAAAGCCTGAGCTGATCAAGGCTTCGCGCAAGCGCCGTATCGCCGCCGGTGCCGGCGTACAGGTACAGGAGGTGAACCGCCTGCTGAGCCAGTTCGACCAGATGCAATCGATGATGAAGAAGTTCAAGGGCGCAGGCATGATGAAAATGATGCGCAGCATGAAGGGCATGATGCCCGGCATGCGCTGAGTGTACTGGGGCACGCTCAGATGCTGCGTGCACGCTGATCCGCCCACCACTTCCCCCTCTCGCCATCGCTGTGCGACGAGCAGTCACTACGCTCGCCACCCTCGTTTTTCTTCCACTTTTCACTCTGAATTCCGCACTTTAGCGATTGCGATGCGCGCTCTTCGCCGCTCGCATAACGACTCCCTATAGAGGCTCGAGAGGGAAAAATAGCGGGAGCGAAGCCGTTTTTCACCCCTGCTTCAGAGGGAAAAACCGAAAAAATCCTATAAAAAACACTTGCATCGCGAACAAAACCCTACGACTATTGGCGGTGCGTGAATTGGCGCAATTTTTCACCATGTCAGCAAAGGAGGTTCATCAATGGCTACAGCCAAGAAAGCAGCAAAGAAGAAGCCTGCCGCGAAGAAGCCCGCAGCAAAAAAAGCAGTGAAGAAGACGGCAGCTAAGAAGCCTGCAGCAAAAAAAGCCGTAAAGAAAACGGCAGCTAAGAAGCCTGCAGCGAAAAAAGTCGCCGCTAAAAAGGTCGCTAAAAAAGCCGTAGCCAAGAAGGCACCGGCGAAGAAAGCCGCAGTGAAGAAGGTCGCAAAGAAGGCGAAGACAGCGCGTAAGC
>CAZXRS010000121.1:0-6623 GCA_964642635.1 uncultured Bifidobacterium sp.
TTGAAGCCGGCCAGCTGGTGGGTATGCCGACTGAAACGGTATACGGCCTGGCAGCCGATGCGAGCAATCCCGATGCAGTGGCCGCGATCTTCGCTGCGAAAGGACGTCCTTCGAATCATCCGGTGATTGTGCATGTGGCGCGTGATGCCGATCTGTCGCGCTGGGCGTCCGAGGTACCACACGAGGCGAAAAAACTGATCGCCGCATTCTGGCCCGGACCACTAACGCTCATTCTGAAACGCGCAGCTCAGGTACCTGCAGCGGTCACTGGCGGGCAAGAATCGGTTGGTCTGCGTTGTCCTGCGCATCCGGTAGCGCAAGCCTTGCTGAAGGAATTCAAAGTGGGGCAGGGCGGACTGGCCGCGCCTTCGGCGAATCGCTTTGGTCGGGTCAGCCCAACCACTGCACAGCATGTGATCGACGAGTTCGGTGCTGCTGGTGAAGGGCCTGTCGCTGCGGTACTGGATGGTGGCGCCTGCGAGGTCGGTATTGAATCAACCATCGTTGACCTGACGCGCCTTGATACGACCGGTCCTGCATTACTGCGGCCGGGTCGCATCAGTACGGAACAGATTGAACAAGTGCTCGGCGTTTCACTCGCCTTGCCGGACAAGGCAGCGCCGCGTGTGTCGGGCAGTCTTGATGCGCATTACGCGCCGCAGACGCCGGTTGCTCTGATTGCGGCCTCGGCCTTACCGAGCATGGAGCAGGCACTGAAAGCAAAAGGTCGGCGAGTCGTGATACTGCGAAGCGTCACTGATGCAGACGCGTATGCACAGGCACTTTATGCGAAGCTGCGTTCGCTGGATCAGGAAGGCGCAGAGCTGATCCTCGTCGAGCAGCCGCCTCAGGATACTGGCTGGCAGGGCGTGAATGATCGTTTACGTCGTGCAGCGTTTGATTCTGCGGGAGTGCTTGATCGTTTGCTGGCCTGACAGGCTTTACACCCCAAGCTCTGCAAAGCGACCACCGTGAAACACCAGCGCGGGCTTCCGATCAAACGCGCAAGTCTCCACCTCACCGACGAAGATCACATGATCGCCTTCCGGATAGCGGCTACGGTTATGGCATTCGAACCAGGCTGACGCACCGCGCAGTATCGGCAGGCCTGTACGTGACAGTTCGTAATCCACACCGTCGAAGCGATCCTCCTTGCGGCTGGCAAAGCGCTCCGCGAGTGCAGCCTGATCCGCAGCAAGCACGTTGATGACGTAATGTGAATTGCCGCTGAACAGCGGCAAACCGCGGGACTGTCCTCCGAGACTCCATAACACCAGCGGCGGCGTCAGCGATACCGAGTTGAAAGAACTGGCCGTCAGGCCGAAGAAGCCGCCGCTTTCGTCGCGCGTCGTAATGACCGTAACGCCGGTAGCAAACTGCGACAACGCGGCGCGGAAGTGCTGGGTATCAAACTCGGAGGCAGAAGGTCGGGGCTGAGGGGTAAGCATATTGGCAACTTGATGTCGTATCTATGAATTATGCCGAAAATGCGCATTCCGCGCGGGGCAGTGTCGGTTCTTGCGTAGAATCATGCTGATGGAATCCAATCAACCCTCGATGTTGGCGCTGCTCGAGGCGCATGCGGACACACATGGCGACACACTCGCGCATGTGCTACCTGTGCGCGATATCACCTACCGTCGCTTATGGTCGCGCATTGAGCGCGGCTCGGCGCGGCTACATGGTGAATGGGGAGTGAAAGCGGGCGATCTGGTGGCTTATGTGGGGCACGGTCATCCGGATGCCATCGTGCTGTATTTTTCGTTGCTGCGAATTGGCGCGTCCTTGCTCCCGCTGGAGGCTATGCCGATATCCGAGGTAGACAAGGCTCTGTCAGTAATGCCACCGGCGCTGGTGGTTCACGATGAGCACGCTTACTCCGGTGCGCGCACCGCTCGCCCGCTCGAAGAGCTGCTGGCTGTGTGGAGTCATCACGAACCCCAGATCGCTGCCGATGACGCAACTCAACGCGCACTTTGGCTACCCAATAGTGGCGGCCGATGGCAAGCCACGAACCTGTTCGAATTGTGTGCGGCGATGCCGGCTGTGCCACGTTCCAGCTTTGTCGCTGATCGTATCTTTACGGCTGACTTACTCGTTCATGTGGTGCTGCCATCGCTGCGCGACGCGCGTCGCATGCAATTTGCGGCCACGGACAGGATGGCCGACACCGGCTCTTAGCAAACAGTCGTGGCTTGAGCCACTTTGGATAACCTAACGCATGCGGAGTATTGAATGAACACAGAAATCGCTATCTTGGGCGGAGGTTGCTTCTGGTGTCTTGAAGCGGTTTACCAGGAATTGCGCGGTGTGCTGACGGTTGAGTCCGGCTACAGCGGCGGCCATCTGCCGAATCCCACGTATGAACAAGTGTGCGAGGGTACAACCGGTCATGCAGAAGTTGTGCGCGTGAGTTTCAATGCGGACCAGATCAGCTATCGCGAGCTGCTTGAGGTGTTTTTCACCATTCACGATCCGACTACGCCGAACCGGCAGGGCAATGACGTTGGTACGCAGTATCGTTCAGTGATTTATACGAACAGCGCAGAGCAGATGACCGTGGCGAAGCAGGTGATGCTGGAAATGGCGAAAGTATGGGATGCGCCCATCGTCACCGAGCTGATCGAAGCGCCCGTGTTTTACGGTGCTGAGGCGTATCACCAGAATTACTTTGTGAACCATCCGCTGAAGTCCTATTG
Source organism: uncultured Bifidobacterium sp. (assembly GCA_964642635.1). Lineage (GTDB taxonomy): Bacteria > Pseudomonadota > Gammaproteobacteria > Burkholderiales > Burkholderiaceae_D > Pernthalerella. The sequence continues at coordinate 2,700 of CAZXRS010000121.1, forward strand.
CGCGCTCGTCGTCGCGCCTAAGGTGGCGAAGTTCAGAAAACTGTTTGCGGAGAAGTTGCGTAAGTGAGTTGTACTACGGATACATGTACTCTCGCGACCAGCGTAAGCTAGCCGCATCGCGTCCCGCCTTGCTACACACCACCTGATACAAGGCTATCCAGTCATGCCGGAACGCATGCGCGCATCCGGCAAGATAAATGCGCCAGATCCGGTAAGTCTTGTCATCAACCAGTAAGCGGATCTTGTCGTCATTGCGCTCGAAGTTCTCTGCCCAGATCGCGCAAGTTCGAGCGTAATGCCGGCGCAGGTTCTCGACATCCAGAGTTTCCAAACCGCCGTCCTGCATGCTGGAAAGCACCGTACCAATATGGGGTAGCTCACCGTGCGGGAACACATACTGTTCAATGAATTCACCGGCGCCATGCCGCGCAGTGGCGTGGTCGGTGTTGGTAGTGCAGATCCCATGATTCATCGCCAGACCATCATCAGCGAGCAGGCTACGGATCTTGGAAAAATACAGAGGTAGATTTTTCAGACCGACATGTTCAAACATGCCGACACTGGTGATGCGATCGAATTGCCCATGCATATCGCGGTAGTCGAGCAAGCGCAGACTGATACGGTCTTGCAGACCCAGTGCGGTTACCCGCTCGCTGGCCAGTGAGAGCTGGTTTTCTGACAGCGTAATCCCGATACATCGGGCACCGAATGCCTGTGCCGCACGAATCACCAAGGCTCCCCATCCGCAGCCAACATCCAGCAGCGTGTGGCCGGGACGCAGGTCGATCTTGGTCAGGATGTGGTCGATCTTCTGCTGTTGCGCGGTGGCGAGATCCTCATCACCGTGTTGAAAATAGGCGCAGGAGTACACCATCGCCGGATCGAGAAAAGCCTGATAGAAATGATTGGATACGTCGTAGTGATAAGAGATGGCCTGAGCGTCTTGCTTGCGCGTATGCGAACGCGGCGTGAACAGTTTTCCGAGACGAGATCCCTCTCGAAAACCGCGCTCGGCAAGCTTGTTCGCAACCTCAACGATGGCACGCAGATGGCCTTCGACATCGAGCTTGCCCTCGACATAGGCACGGCCAAGATTGTCCAGCGACGGATTCAGCAGATACGACAACGCAGCTGGACGGGGTATCCGTATCGTCACCTCAGGCGTTTGCGTACTGAGGTCGAATTGCCGCCCATTCCACAGTTGCAGCCGCAGCGGTAGCGCGGCCTGCGCGCGCATACGGCTTACCCAGTCATCCAGCTTTCTTTCCCAGAACATCGTGTCCCTCCTGCGAGGGACTATGCGTTTCGTGCTGACCCGGTGTATTGATCTTGCTCTAACTCAGGGCTGCAGCCGTTCGCGGGTCCAGCGGCCGTCCGCCTGCAGTTGATAAGCGATACGATCATGCAGACGCGAACGCCGACCTTGCCAGAACTCGATCCAGTCCGGCGTCAGTCGATAGCCTCCCCAATGCGGCGGGCGTGGCGGATGATCGCCGAATGTGGCTTCGGCATTGTGAAACTGCTGCTCGAGTTGCTCGCGGCTGGCGATCGGTCGGCTTTGCGCCGATGCGTGCGCGCCGAGTCGGCTTTTGACCGGACGTATACCGTAATACGCATCGCTCTCTTCTGCAGCGACACGCTCGACACGGCCTTCAATACGTATCTGACGCTCCAGGTCATGCCAGTGAAAGGTCAGCGCTGCATGCGGATTCTGCAGCAGCTGCTCGCCCTTGCGGCTTTCATAGTTGGTATAAAAGGTAAAACCTCGCTCATCGAAATCTTTCAGCAGCACGATGCGCAGCGAGGGCCTGCCATCACTACTTACCGTAGCCAGCGACATCGCATTCGGCTCCGGCACCTGAGTTTCGACGGCCTGATGAAACCACAGGGCGAACTGTTTGATCGGATCGGCATCGACATCCTGCTCGGACAGGGTGGCATGGCTGTAATCGCGACGAAGATCGGCGACGGAAACTTTATTGGTCATGTCTATTCAGTTTTGTTTTGAGAAACACGTAGCGAGCGGCGCGCTGCCACTGGCACGGCAAGTGCGATGACACCACCCAGACTCCAGAATACGGCAAACAGGCCCAGCGTGGCGCCGGCCGCGCCATAGGCCAGCGGTAGTGATACTGCTGAGAGGTTGCCCAGGCTCGCGCGTATGGCGATCGCTTCGGCGCCGCGTCCGGGCGGTGCGCCGATGTGCAGTAAGGCCAGTACGTTCGGCTGGCCACTGCCCAGTGCCAGTCCCAGCGCGAACGCACCCGCGGCCATGCTGAGTGGCTGCTGCATAAATGGCAGCATGAGATAGACCAGCGCGGCAGCGGCCAGTGCACCAGTGAGCACCTGCCACTCGTGAAAGCGACGCACGATGCCCGGCATCGCTATGCGGACGACGAAGGTGGCGACAGAGAAGGTGGCGAGGATCAACCCTATCGTCGACGCGGAGAAGCCGAGCTGGGTACCCCGTATCGGCGTGACGAAGGTAAACATGTCCCATGCTGCAGCAAGCGTAATGCCGACAAAATACACCCCACGTAGCTCGCGATTGCGTAGCAATTGCAGAGAGCTGCCTTTGGTGCTCGCCTGTGAGGTGACATGCTCCGGGAGGTCGCGCAGTGCGCCGCTTGAGGCGATCACGAAGGACAGCAGCGTGAATACACCGCAAGCAATGTATGCAAACACATGTCCCGCATGATCAATCGTGAATCCGGCCACCAGCGGGCCGATAAAAGACGACATAGAGAAGCCGACGGACAGCTTTGAATAACCCGCTACTTTCTGTTCATTCGCCAGCATAGCGCCGACCGCATGCTGGGTCGCGATAAAAATAGCCATGAAACCCGTACCGATCAGAATCGCCGCGATATACAGCGCCGCGACTGCTTGAAATGAGGCTGCGACGATAACGCCCGCAGAGGCAATCACGCCTCCGGCACGCAAGGGTTGCTGCACGCCGATACGGTCGATGATTCTGCCCATACTGACGGCCAGCAGCATGGGAAATACCGCGAACAGCGCGATCAGTGTACCGACCGTCAGTTCAGACGCGTGCAGCGACAGCGCGTACAAGGTCGTCGTCACACGCGCTGCGCCAAGTGCGACATGCGCGCAGACGGCAACAGCGATGAGGCTTAGCAGCGGGGGGAATCGGGAAACAGACATCAGGCAGGGCTTGGGTGGGTATGAAAAAAATGATCAAGTTGAGAGTTTACGTCGGAGGATGGCTGACTGTCCGTTAAAATTGAGGGATGGCAAGCATTCTTCCCATTTCTGACCAAGCGGCCGGCGATATCGATGTCGAGCGCCGCTTCGGTGGTATCGCGCGTCTGTACGGCGCGCCGGCATTGCAAACCTTCCGCGATGCACATATCTGTGTGATCGGTGTCGGTGGTGTGGGCTCCTGGGTGGTCGAGGCGCTGGCGCGTAGCGCGATCGGGCAAATCACGATGATCGATCTCGATCATCTGTCTGAATCCAACGTGAATCGGCAGTTGCATGCCTTGACCGATACGATAGGCAAGGCCAAGGTGCTTGCATTGGCCGAGCGTATCGCGCAGATCAATCCGCATTGCAAGGTTCACGGTGTCGAAGAATTCGTCGATGCAGATAATGTCAGCACGCTTGTTGTCCCGGGGCGTTTCGATTTTGTGATCGATGCCTTCGACGATGCACGTGCCAAGACGGCCTTGATCGTGCACTGCCGCGAGCAGCAGATTCCTTTACTGACCATCGGTAGCGCGGGTGGGCAGATTGATCCTACCCGTATTGCCGTGTGTGACCTGTCGCGTACGGAGCAGGAACCCTTACTTGCACGGGTGCGCAAGAATTTGCGTATTAAGCATGGTTTCCCGCGTGGGAAGAAAAACAAATTCGGTATTGATGCTGTGTATTCGACCGAGCCGTTGCGCTTTCCGGAGCTCT
>CAZXRS010000122.1:0-6611 GCA_964642635.1 uncultured Bifidobacterium sp.
CTTAAAGGATTCTCATGGCCAAAGAAGAACTGATCGAAATGCAGGGCGTCGTTGATGAAGTACTCCCGGACTCACGCTTTCGTGTGACGCTGGAAAACGGTCATACCTTGGTGGCGTATTCAGGCGGGAAGATGCGCAAGAATCACATCCGCATTCTTGCCGGTGATGCCGTGTCGCTGGAGTTGTCTCCGTATGACCTCGGCAAGGGACGCATCATGTTCCGCCACCTGGCGCCGCGCACCGGTGCGCCTGCACCGGCACCGAAGCGCCGCAATTTTCGATAAGCAATAAGCTTTCCTAACACCCCCGGACTTATGCCCAAGGGGTGCGTGGGAAAGATCAGCGGCTCAACCCACCGGGATCGGACGGTACCTGAGAACCGACCCGGAAGTCTCGTCAATGTGATTCGGACTCGGACGCCTCAGTAACGCCATCCCTGCGCCGTATCGCTAGCATTGCACCCAGCCCGGCCCAGGCCACGGCTACGACCGGTACACTCTGCAGACCGAATTCCGCATCAAGCACCGCACCACCCGTCCATGCACCCAGTGCATTACCGACGTTGAACGCGCCAATGTTCATGATCGATACTAAGTTAGGTGCCTCATGGCCACGCTTCATCACATTCACCTGCAATGCCGGCACGAGCGCAAAGGTCACGCAACCCCAGATAAAGAGCAGGATCTCGGTCGAGATCATCATGGTCGCGAATAACGACAGCAGCAGTGACGCGGCAGCAATCGAGATAAAACCGCCCAGCAGCGTCGCCGGTAAGTGCCTGTCAGCGAAACGACCACCCACCACATTGCCGACGGTGAGACCGACTCCGATCAGGAACAGGCTTGCTGTCACGCCGCGCGGCGACAGGCCCGTGAGGTCTTCCAGTAGCGGTGCAATGTAAGTGAAGGTCGTGAACATCGCGGCAGAGAAAGATATGGTCATCGCGAAGGCCAGCCAGACCTCGCCATGCCTTAGCACGGCGAGTTCACTACGCAATGTCTCGCGTTCGCCCTGCGCTTCTTTAGGCAGCGAGATCATCAGGCCGGCCAGCGCGAGTACGCCGATCAGACTGACCGCCCAGAAGGTCATGCGCCAGCCAAACTCCTGCCCGAGCGCGGTACCAAATGGCACACCGAGAATATTGGCCAACGTCAGTCCAGTGAACATGATCGCTATCGCTGACGCACGCCGATCTTCTGAAACTACACTGGTAGCCACCACCGATCCGATGCCGAAAAAGGCGCCGTGACATAGTGCCGTTACAACGCGCGCTAGCATCAGCAGTCCATACGAACCAGCCAGCGCGCACAAGGCATTACCCAGCACGAAGATCGCCATCAGCAAGCGCAGTGCATGCCGGCGCTCTAAGCGCGCGGTGGCGACTGCCATCACTGGCGCACCCACGGCGACGCTGAGTGCATAGCCAGTCACTAGCCAGCCGGCCATGGGAATGGTGACATTCAAATCACGCGCGACGTCTGGCAACAAGCCCATGATGACGAATTCGGTGGTCCCGATCGCGAATGCGGACAGGGAAAGTACGATCAGTGCGAGTGACATGCTCAGAGCCTCAATGGAACGTTATGGCTTATGTATTGGTTCTGTAATCAAAATACGCTTTATAGGGGCGAACGCGAATGATTCTAGGCTGGATTGTGGCATGCCACGCCTGCAGTTGACGAATCAGCGGGGGCGAGGCATCGCTGCGTTGACGGAGAATCTGGCGCGCTCCAGTTCGGCGAGCATGATGGCCTGCAGCGTCGGGTTGAGCAGGCCGGTTGAATCCGCAAATCGCTCTACCCAGTCACAGTAATCAAGACGCTCTTTGGCGTCCCACCCGGTCGGCGCCGCCGTGCCGGCAAGATTGCGTACGCTAGCGACCAGCTGCGCGACTTTCAACAGTCTCGCTCTGCGCGACATATGCGGCGCCATCGTGACGCGCAGCGCCTTGCGGGTGACCTTCGACAGCCGAGGATTGTCGGTGACTTCGGCGACGACAAAGGCTACTTCGCTGCCAAATACCTCAGCGATCTCGGTCTCGGTAATGTTGGCTACTTGCAGCATGTCATGCAAAACCGCAGCGACCAACAGAAAGGGATCGGACTCGCCGGCCTCCACCAGTAGCTGCGGCAGATCGATCGGGCTCAGCAGGTAGTGCATGCCGACTTCAGGCGCGACGATGTCGGGTGCGCCATGTTTCTTGCGGAACGCGAGGGCCTTCTGCTGTAGCGATGAGCCAGCACCCTGGCCGTTGTTTGCCAGATTCGCAATCGATGTGGTTTCCATGACGCGATGATAGCTGGTCTATGATGGCGCCGTGATCACAAAACGCTCCGCTCGTCCGTAACACCAGTGAACATCATGAATCAGCCCAGCCCCGCCGCTCTCAAGCGCTACCTGAAACAACCGATCGTGCGCCTGCGCACCATCTCCTGGCGCGATCTGATGACCGTGCTGCTGCCGGTACTCGCTGTCACGCTCGTGCTTGGCTGGCTGACTGTCAAACTGATCCGGCCAGCGCCACCGAACCACGTGGTCATTCTGTCCGGCCCGGAAGACAGCAGCTACTACCTCAGCGCGCAACGTTACGCGAAGCTGATTGAATCCCATGGCATCAAGGTTGAGGTGCGGGTGACCGATGGCTCGGTCGATAATCTTGCGTTGCTGCTCGATAAAAAGCAGCCCGTCGACGTCGGATTCGTGCAGACCGGTCTCGCCGACGATGACAAGGCGCCCGGGCTCATGTCGCTGGGCACCATCTATGTGCAGCCAATCATGGTGTTCTACCGTGGCGCCATCAATCTTGAGCGACTTACACAGCTCAAGGGAAAACGTGTCGCCATCGGTCCGGATGGCAGCGGCACGGCAGCGGTCGCACTAAAGATGTTTGATGAGAACGGCATGGGTAAAAAGGACGTTCAGCTGCTCGAAATCGATGGCGATGATGCGATCGCAGCACTACTCGCTCGTAAGGTTGACGCCGTATTCGCCACTGGCGAGCAGGTGCGCGGTAAGAAGGTGCGCGAGCTCATGGGAAAGCCGGGCGTACGGCTAATGAACTTCCGTCAGGCTGACGGTTACCGCCGTCGCCTGAAATTCCTGTCGCGGCTAGTTGCGCCTGAGGGCAGCTTCGACCTCGGCCGCAACTTGCCACCGCATGACGTCGAACTGGTAGGCACGCCGGTGGAATTGATCGCCCGCGACAACCTGCATCCGGCGATCTCGGATCTGCTGATCGCCGCCGCGCGCGACGTACACGGCAAAGCCGGAATGTATCGTAAGGCAGGGGAATATCCGGCACCGATCGAGCATGACATTCCCCTGAGCGAGGACGCGCGTCGTTACTACGCCTCCGGCTCCCCTTTCCTTTACAGCCGGCTGCCGTTCTGGCTCGCTAGTCTGGTGGACCGCATCCTGATTTTCGTGCTGCCACTGTTGATCGTCGTGGTGCCTGCGTCGCGTATGGTCGCCCCGTTGTATCAGTGGCGCATGCGCTCACGGATTTACCGCTGGTATGGCGCGCTGATGACGCTCGAACGTCAGATGCTCGCGCAGCCTGATCAGGAAGAACGTCTGGGTATTCGTCGCCGCCTCGAAGAAATAGAGCAATCGGTCAACTCGCTGCAGCTACCGCTGGCCTTCGCAGACCAGCTCTATGTATTGCGGGAACATATCGGCATGGTGCGGGTGCGCTTCGATTCACTGTCGGGATCTCTAGGCCAGGCGGACGCGTCTACAGCGTGACTGGGTGTACCCGGAAGCTACGTTAAGCGGCCTCGGCTCGACCACCTCGAGAGCGACCGGCCAGATCGGACTGCCTGACCTAGGGTAAGCCACAAACCGGTGCAACCAACGGGAACAATAAGGTGCGGCACAGATTGCATCTAAGCCGGTGCTAGGTGATGAAAGCAATTGATGGCACAATTTAGGGCTTGCTACTTGAAGTCCGGTCGGGGTTGGTTACCCTGGCTGATGTAACCAAATTGTAATGAAACTTAGCACGGAATGAAGAGAGAAGACATCACGGATACGCCGGATACGCCGGATGCGCCAGAACCGCCAGGCAATCTGAAGGAGCGCCTGCACAATCACCTCAAGGATGAGGTCTACTGCAAACTGGGCGTATCGACGATCCACGGCGTTGGCGTTTTCGCACTGCGTGACATCCCCAAGGGAACGAAACCGTTCAAGAGCATGGTCACGCACAAGGAAAAGAAATTCTCCCGCACCGAGCTGAAAGATGTACCCGGTAGCGTGCGTAAGCACCTCGCCGACTTCTGCCTGGTCGAGAGCGGACGCGTGTTTGTGCCCCAGATCGGCATGAATGCTGTGAACATTTCGACCTACCTGAACCATTCAAAGGCGCCGAACCTGTTCTTTAACAAGGAAGAGGTGCTCGAGGCGCTGCACGACATTACGCGCGGCACTGAGCTGACCATTGATTACGACGTCAGCTTCGGCGATGAACACCGCTTCGGCGATCAAGAACTCGCCGCCGACGACTAACCCAGAGCCCAGAAACGACAGCGGGGGCTTTCGCCCCCGCTGTATCAGCACTGCTTTTCTCGGCTTAGGCAGCGCAATTCTTCAGCGCGGCCTCATCCCGATAGATACGGTTCAGATCTTCCGGCTTGAAGTCAATCTTCAGCGGTGAAGTCGGATCCGTGGCCAACGGATGTTCAGGATCGACCAGCGCCATCGCAAAGATGGGCTCATAGTCGGTCACGAACAAGGATTTGTAGCCATAGTCGTCCACTGGGCCAAGGTTATACCAGCGCAGACCGTGCTTGGCAGCCCAGCGGGAGGCCAGCAGGCAAGCGTAATTGCCCGGCGACTTGTTCTTGAAATCGCGATTCCACTGGCAGAAACTGCCGTATAGCTGGTTGTACTTGGGCAGTACGATGGATACATCGGTCAGCACCAAGGTGCCGTCCGGTGCGTGCATCTGCAGTACCAGCACGTCCAGATCGCGAACATAGTCGACAAAACCCTCAACCTCGCGGTCGTCGATCCAGTATTTCTCGAAATGGTCGCCGCCAATCTCGATCATGTCGTCAAAAGTCAGGTCCTTGCCAGGGATGACGCGTTCCGAGTAAGTAAACTCCTTGTACTGCTTGTCAAACTCACGGAATTTTCTTGCGCGGCGCTCGTCGTTCCAGAAGGCGTCGGATGCGGTGTCCACCATGCCGTACTTGTCATTAATCGGGACACCATAGGGGCTGTCCGGCGGAATTGCATAAACAACAAAGGGCCGGGGCGCCTTAGCGATCATCTCTTCGTTGACCTCGATATACGGGCACAAGGCATCCCAGCGCGACGTGTAATAGAGGATCTCCTCGTGATAACTCTCGACGCAGAGATTGGCGGTGGTCCAGCTCTGGTGGCCGATGTTATGGACCTCACGGGCTTGTCGCGCCCGTTTGGTCGGCTCAAATTGAATCAAGGATCCATTCATGGTTTAACTCCTTTCGCAATACGTGGCAACGGCAACCGCTTCAGGTCGAAATAGTCCGAATCGATATCGAAATTGCCTTTCAGGAAAGCCCTGTCCGATTTTTCCAACCTGGCGAATTCTTGTTTGCACGATGCCAGGTGTTTCGACGCCTCGCTGCTCTCATCCTTGAGTTGCCGGATGTATTCCGGCATCAGCGGGCAATCGGTGTCGTAATAAACCTTTTTTGACTCGGGATCGTAGGACAGCGGATACAGCTTGCAGCTGAACGGCTTGTCCTCCCCGAGCGTGCAGCCCGACGGGCCGAGATGAGTGCATTGGGTTTCGATGCAGATGCTGCCGTACTGACTCTTTTCTTTCTTGGTCAGCGAGATTTCGAGGGAGGGGTAGCCCTGCTCGATATAGCAGCATCGTCGGCATTCTGCGCAGTGGTCAAACGGCATGCGCATTCCTGTCGGAGTTACATTGCATCAGCGGCATAGGCTGCGTCCGGTTCGCGTCAGATCACTTGAATAAGGCTTTGATGATCGATTCACGCCGGGTTTGAATAATGATTATTCCCGTAAGATAAACAATCTTCACGAAAATGTCACAATTTATTTTCAATTGACCATGCGATGGCACTCCGATGAATTTTCAAAATGAGAAAATCCAAGTGCCGTTGAACGACATCGCGGCGATGAAAAACTAGGTCATGACATCAGCCGCGACAGCAAAAAATGATCGGATCCTGCATCAGACGCAGACTCGGTAGCTTCAAAACAGGATTGATTCGGGCCGCTTGAAGGCGATTTAGATTGAGTTCAGCCCGCTGTCGTAACGCGCTGTGGCCTCGCCTTCGCTGGAATCACGAATTGAAAGTTTTGCGTTCAACGCCGTCCCCCCAGCATGATTGGGACCCAATCGCCGCTGCATGACTGCCAGATTTGTCCCGCATGACCAGCATCACACCCTGCCCGCGCTTGATTCATTCTTGCTGAATCTTCTCGATCTTTTTCACGACAAACTGCCCATTGACCTTATCAGGAATGAAACGCACTTTGTCGCCAACAGTCAGCGCTGACAGCATTGCCGAATCTGTGACACGAAAATTCATGGTCATCGGCGGCATATCGAACTGCTTCAACGCTTCGTGTTTCAAGGTCAGCTTGCCATTATC